>JAEZGT010000124.1 GCA_023416875.1 Pseudomonadota bacterium | reverse complement strand
ACCCAATACCAAAACACGCCCACCAGCGTGGCAATGGTCAGCACAGTGCCGACAAACCGCGCCGCAATCTGATCCGCCAAGGTCACTTGGCGCGGACGCTCCTGCTCCGCGAGTTGCACCAGCTGTTCGATAGCGGCGAGGCGAGTGCCGCTGCCAAGGGCATCGACCCGGACCTTCAATGGTGTGCCGCCGTTGAAGGTGCCGGCAAATACCGGATCGCCCGGCACTTTCGGTCGCGGTGTCGCCTCGCCAGTCAGCAGACTTTCATCTGCCTCGCTGCAGCCATCAAGAACTTCGCCGTCGCAGGGAAAAGCCGCACCCGGCGCCACCAGCACCTGTTCGCCGGCCTGCAGCTGCTTAAAGGGTACCGTCTCCAGCGAGCCGTCCGGCAAAAACCGGTTAACCGTCATGGGCAGAAGATTGTGAAACCGCGCGGAGGCTTTGAAATTGGCGTAACGCGCGCGCTTCTCCAGATAGCGTCCCAGCAGAAGAAAAAAAGCGAACATCGCGACGGAATCGAAATAGACATCGCCGCTGTGGGTGACCGTAGCGTAGACACTGGCGCTGAAAGCGAGAAACAACGCGAGGGAGATGGAGACATCATTGACTAAGCGCCGCAACCGCAGGGCGCGCACAGCGCCAGAGAAAAACGGTTTAGCGCTGAACAGCATGATCGGCAAAGTGAGCAGCAGATTCACCCAGCGCAGGACCCATTCCCAGTGAGGATCCATGCCTTGCAAGTCGCCGGCGTGCAACGCCACCGCCACCATGCCGGCCTGCATCATACCTATACCCGCTACTGCCATGCGCAACAGGTAATCCCTCTGGTCCTTCTGCCAGAGCTCCTGTTCGGCGTGCCCCACCAGAGGTTGCGGTTGAAAACCGATGCGGTTGAGTGACCGGAAAATATCGCTGACGCGTACCTGCTGCGGCCGCAACCCTATACGCGCCCGGTGAGTGCTGGCGTTGACCTGGACCCGCTCCACGCCGGGCAGCGACATCAGGTGCTTTTCGATCAACCAGACACAGGCGGCGCAGCTGATGCCAGTGACAAACAAATTTGCGGTCACCGTGCCATCCGCGCCTTTCTCGACAAAGTCCTCCTGGACCGCCGGCAGGTCGTAGGCATCGAAGCGGGTTGGCGCGGATTGGGGTCGAGCACTGAGCTGCTCGCGAAAGCGATAGAAATCCGCCAAGCCCTGTCCCGCGATGGCCTGAGCGACCGCCTGACAACCTATGCAGCAAAACTCCCGGCGCTCGCCGGATACGTCGGCGTGGAGACCGGGAACCGAGGGAAGGCCGCAGTGAAAGCAGGCGCTCAAAATACGACCTGTGGCGTTAGAGGTGGGCACTGAAATGCGCAGTATGACTTCGCTGGAGGTCCACTTCCGTTGAAACGCGCCAGGCGTCCGCCGCCTCCGTGTTATTACTGATGATGAGGTACCAACGGCTCTGGCTGATCGCAGGCAGATCCGCACGGTAGCGCCCTTCGCCAACACGCTGCATCACCACGGATACATCGTGATTTGCCTCAGAGGGATGAGAAAAAGTCAGCGCCAGCTCTGCGGGGTGCTTTTTTGCTTCCAGCTCGACAAAAACCTCCGCGGTAGTGAAATCGAACTTCAGGGTGCCGCGCACGCCTTGAGCCAATGCCACTTCCTCTTCGGCGAAGCGTTTGTTGATCATCCGGCCTTCCTTGAAGTAGTTGTCCTCGACACGGTCATCAGCGACCCAAATCGCGACTGCGACCATGGACATGGTCACCACCATTACCACCAGCAACGGTCCCATCACCATCCAAAACCAGGGCTCTTTGTAGGCGGGAGTTTTATGTGTTGGTTTCATCAACGACCGGGCCCCATAAAAACGGTGGTTTCTGAAGCGTGAATAGCGGGATCACCCTGCGCGCGCACCGTGATGCGCAATTTGCTCTTTTCGCCTTTAAGCTGATCGCGCTGTATCGCAACCCGCAGCGGTACGGTGAAAACCTCTCCAGCTTCTACTTCCCGCGGATGATAATTTTTCACCTCAAAAGGAAAATCACCTTCCAGTTCGACGTCGTAAATATGGTCGCGGGAATCCATATTATTAATATTGATCGTGTACACGTTCTGGATTTCGTTGCCCATTACCCGGTACAGGCGCGCGCCACGGTCGCGGATCACATCAATACCGATGGGGCTGCGGGTTAACACCACGTATGCAAATATCGTCACCATGGCCAAAACCGCAAAGACGTAACCGAACAAACGCGGGCGGAAAAAGCGGGTTTTACCCGTCTCCAGTTCATCTTCGGAGGTAAACCGAATTAACCCGCGGGGATAAGACATTTTATCCATCACCGTGTTGCAAGCATCCACACATAAACCGCAATTGATGCACTCGTACTGCAATCCGTTGCGAATATCGATATCGACCGGACACACCTGCACACACCAGGAACAATCTATACAGTCGCCAAGTCCGGCTTTTTTGTAGTCATCACCCGGCTTGCGCGGGCCGCGTTTTTCCCCGCGCTTCGGATCGTAATGCACTGCCAGCGTATCGCGGTCATACATCACCGCCTGAAAACGCGCGTAAGGGCACATGTATTTGCAGACCTGCTCGCGCATCCAACCGGCATTCAAATAGGTCATGCCGGTAAAAAACAATGTCCAGAAAGCGGCGGCGGGGTGAATATCAAAATACACAAAACCATCGGGCGCCCGGTGCGGAACAAAGCCCAATAGTAGTTCGCGAATCGGCGTGAAATAACCGATGAATGTGACTCCCGTAATAAAGGCGATCAATACCCAGAGGGAGTGTTTGGCGGATTTGCGCAGGACTTTTTCCATATTCCACGGCTGGCGATCCAGCTTGATGCGCTTGTTGCGGTCGCCCTCGCAGAAATGCTCCACCGAAATAAACATTAACGTCCAAACGGTTTGCGGGCAGGTAAACCCGCACCACACCCGGCCTAAAAGAACGGTAACGGTGAAAAGGGCAAACGCGGAAATAATCAGCGCCCAGGCCAGCAACATAAAATCCTGCGGCCAGAAAATCAGACCGAGAATATGGAATTTGCGTGCGGATAAGTCGAAGAGAACGGCCGGCTCGCCATTAATAGTGAACCAGGGCAACAACAGAAATCCCAGTATCAGCGGGATCCCGGTATAACGGCGGATACTCTGATAAAAACCGGTGATTTTGCGGGTATAGATCTTGGCATCAGATTCGTAGAGGTTGACGTAACGAATCCCGTTTTCTTTCTTGCCAGACTCATGGTCTGGATTGAGGTCATCGGACACTCATGAAACCCTCGGAATGAGCAGCCGCCGAGGCGGCCGCTCCGGATTTTATAAATCGAGCGACAGGCTGTAGACGTAGGCTGCCAGAAGGTGAATTTTTTCCTCCTGAAGCATGTCCTTCTGCGCCGGCATTACGTTCGCACGGCCACCGCGTACGGATTGGGCAATACCTTCGCGGCTGCCGTCGTAGAGCCAAATGTCGTCGGCGAGATTGGGGGCGCCCAGCAATTGATTACCTTTACCGTCGGCGCCATGACAAGCCGCGCAGTTCTGCTGGAACACTTTACCGCCCTGCTCCATTTGCGCCTGGCTGTGCTCACGCCCCGACAAAGACAACACATACTCGGTCACCGCTAGTACATTCGGTTCGCCGATGATCGGCCCCCACGGCGGCATATTGCCGGCGCGGCCGTGCAGCAGCGTCTCTTTGATTTTTTCCGGAGTGCCGCCGTACAACCAATCTTTGTCGGTCAAATTGGGGAAGCCATAGTTGCCGCCGCCATCGGCGCCGTGACAAACCGCGCAATTGTTCGCAAACAGGCGTACGCCCACTTTCATAGCACCGTTGTCCTGCGCGAGCTCCTCAATGGACATTTGCGTGTAGGCGCCGAAAATTTCATCCTGCACCTCGCGGGCCTGTTCGTGCTCACGCTCCAACTGGTTTGCCGAGGTCCAACCGCCAATACCGGGAAAACTGCCTAAACCCGGATACCACACCAAATAAATCGCGGAAAAAACCAAGGTGCCGACAAACAACTGAAACCACCACTTCGGCAGTGGGTTGTCATACTCTTCAATGCCGTCGTAAACGTGGCCCGTGGTGCGGTTTTCCGGCTCTTCGTCATCTTTTATCGCCACTTTGCGGTTGGCAAACAACACCCAGACCACCAGGGCGAGACACGCCAATGTCAGCCCGACAATCCAGATATTCCAGAAAATACTCATAATTTGTCCTGCTCTTGCTTGGTGTCGATGGCTTTTTCCGCATCACGCTGCGGCTGTTTCTCATCGGCAAACGGCAATTTCGCCGCCTCTTCGAAACGCTTGCGCCGCTTGGGCGCGAAGGCCCACCAGCAAACACCGATAAATGCCAATAAAACCAGTATCGGCGAGATACTGCGTAAGGTATTGATATCCATGGCTCACCGCTTGTAAGTGAGGAGCGTTCCGAGCTGTTGCAGATAAGCGACAAGAGCATCCATCTCAGTCACGCCGCGCACGGCATCAGCTGCGCCGGCAATGTCAGCCTCGGAGTACGGCACGCCCACTTTGCGCAGAGCCGCCATTTTTTCGCCGGTGTATTTGCCCGTGAGCACGTGGTCGTACAACCAGGGAAATGCCGGCATATTCGAGTTGGGCACCACGTTACGCGGGTTAAATAAATGCGCTTTGTGCCACTCGTCGCTGTACCTCTGCCCCACGCGTGCAAGGTCAGGCCCAGTGCGTTTAGATCCCCACAAGAACGGGTGCTCGTAAACCGATTCACCGGCAACGGAATAGTGGCCGTAGCGTTCAACTTCCGCCCGCAGTGGGCGCACCATCTGGGTGTGACACACATGGCAGCCTTCGCGGATATAAATATCGCGACCTTCCAATTGCACCGCCGTCAGCGGTTTCAAACCTTCCACCGGTGCAGTGGTGTCTTTCAGGAAAAATTGCGGAACAATTTCCACCAATCCGCCAAAGCTGATGGCCACGACGATCAGCACGATCATCAGGCCAATATTTTTTTCGACTAAGTCGTGATTCTTCATGGATGCGCTTCCTCAGACCAATTGCGGTTGTGCGGCTTTTTCCGGCTCAATCGCCTGCTCTGAACCCACAGTGCGGTAAGCGTTGTAGGCCATCAACAACATGCCAGCCAGGAAAAATGCGCCGCCGAGGAAGCGCACGAAATAACCGGGATAGCTGGCTTCAACGCTCTCGACAAAGCTGTAGGTCAAGGTGCCGTCGGTGTTGAATGCGCGCCACATCAGGCCTTGCAGAATACCGTTCACCCACATGGAGGCGATGTACAGCACAGTGCCAATGGTCGCGAGCCAGAAATGCGCGTTGATCAGGCGCACGCTCCACATGGATTTTTGTCCGGTCAACACCGGCAGCAGGTGATAAATCGCACCGATGGAAATCATCGCAACCCAACCAAGAGCGCCTGCGTGAACGTGACCGATGGTCCAGTCGGTGTTGTGGGAAAGGGCGTTAACCGTCTTGATCGACATCATCGGCCCTTCAAAAGTCGACATACCGTAAAACGACAGCGATACCACCAAGAACCGCAGAGTCGGGTCGGTACGCAATTTATGCCAGGCACCGGACAGCGTCATCATGCCGTTAATCATGCCGCCCCATGAAGGCGCCAGCAGAATCAGGGACATCACCATGCCGAGGCTCTGGGCCCAATCGGGTAGCGCTGAGTAGTGCAAGTGGTGACCACCGGCCCATACATACACGGAAATCAACGCCCAGAAATGCACGATGGAGAGCTGATAGGAATAAACCGGGCGACCCGCCTGTTTCGGCACGAAGTAATACATGATGCCGAGGAAGCCGGCGGTGAGGAAAAAGCCCACGGCGTTGTGACCGTACCACCACTGGATCATTGCATCCGCAGCGCCAGCATAGGCTGAATAGGACTTAAAGGCGTGCACCGGCACCGCGGCGCTATTGACCACATGCAAGACCGCAACGGTGATGATGAAAGCACCGAAAAACCAGTTCGCCACATAAATGTGAGAGGTGCGGCGCTTCACGATGGTGCCAAAAAATACGATGGCATACGCCACCCAAACCAGCGTAATGGCGATATCAATCGGCCATTCCAGTTCAGCGTATTCCTTGGAGGAGGTATAGCCCATTGGCAGCGTAATAACGGCGGCCACAATAATTGCCTGCCAGCCCCAGAACGTGAACGGAATAAGAAACCCGCCGAACAAAGGCGCCTGACAGGTGCGCTGCACCACAAAATAAGAGGTGGCGAAAAGTGCACAGCCGCCAAAGGCGAAAATCACCGCGTTGGTGTGCAGCGGCCGCAAACGGCCAAAGTGACTGTAGGGCTGCCAGAAATCATTGATTTCAGGCCACATCAATTGCGCTGCAAGCAGCACACCCACAGCCATGCCAACAACGCCCCAGACGATGGTCATAATGCTGAATTGACGCACCACCTGGTAGTTGTAGACAGGGGCAGGTAAGGCGGATGCCGCCGTGTCATTGGTCATAGACAAGTTCCAATAGTTAGTGAAATAAAATCGGACACACGCGGACTTCCGTTCCGCGATTCAGAGCTGTACGCACGTGATGAAGGTTTTTGATGGCTGTTGTTTAAGCAGTATAGATGGGAATCCAACTCTACATTTGACTGGCGTCAAACCCGTTGGAAATAAAATCGCCTGCTGGTACTCCGCCCTTTTGCACAACGTCCCAAAACATCAAACGTTTACAAATACCTCTCAGGAAATGTAGACCGCAATCCTTGATCAGTAAAAATTAAAGCGCAAACCCAAAGCAAAACTCTCGTTGCTTTCGTTACTGGTGGCGATTTCGGCATTGAGGCTAAATGCGCGGGAAAACCAATAATTCAAGCCCATACCAAAAATGGTTTCACTCAAATCATCGATGGATTCATGGGTAACAAAGGCGCGCCCTTCAACGCCAGGAGAAAAATATCCGCGCGCGCCAAAAGTGCCGCCAAAACCGGCATCGGAATCCGGGCCGTAATCGCGGTTAATCATTGTGGCGAGAAGATAAATGCCGGATTCGCGGCTGACATCGGCGCGCAATCCCAAAGAAAGAGCGGTGGAAGTGGATCCACAGCCTTTATTGCCAGTGAGATCCGTATGTTGGCCGTGAAAAAATGCGATCTCGTTGAGCGCGAGACTGCCTTCTATGTAGATGCCGTCCTGCTCGCAACCAATATCCAGATGCTGAAGCGCGTAACCGGCGCCAAGGTAATTGTAATTCGGTCGCGCCGCATAACTGGGCGCAACAAAAACAAGAGCCAAAACAACAACAGCAACACAGCGTGAAAGCATGGTGGTCCTCAATAAAAGTGGATCACCGCTCTTAACGGCGGTTTGAATGTATTGATCGGCGGCGACCCGCCCTTTTTAACACGTTAACAATCGTTCAGTTAAATCAGTTTGCGGCCTTTTTGCGCTGCGATGCGCATACGCAAGGCGTTGAGTTTGATAAAGCCCTCAGCGTCTTTCTGATTGTAGGCGCCCGCGTCGTCTTCAAAGGTTGCGATTTTTTCGTCGAACAGACTGTCCGCAGAGCGGCGGCCGACTACAGTCACACTCCCTTTGTAGAGCTTGACCCGGACATCGCCATTCACAAACGCCTGCGATTCGTCGATTGCTTTTTGCAACATCAACCGCTCCGGTGACCACCAGTAACCGTTGTAGATCATGGCGGCGTAGCGCGAAATGAAAGAGTCCTTCAGATGAGCCACTTCACGATCCAACGTAATGGACTCAATGGCGCGGTGGGCTTTCAGCATGATGGTGCCGCCGGGAGTTTCATAGCAACCCCGTGATTTCATACCGACGTAGCGGTTTTCCACCAGATCCAGTCGGCCAATACCGTGTGCACCGCCCAGTTTGTTCAGCGTGGCCAAAACGGTGGCGGGCGACATTTCCTGGCCATTGAGCGCGACTATGTCACCTTTGCGGTAAGTAAGTTCCAAATACTCTGCTTTATCGGGAGCAGATTCCGGCGACACAGACCAGCGCCACATGTCTTCTTCCGCCTCGTTCCAAGGGTTCTCCAGGAGGTTGCCTTCATAGGAAATGTGCAACAGGTTGGCGTCCATGGAGTAAGGGGATTTCTTTTTGTTTTTGGCAAAATCCACCGGAATCTTGTGAGTCTCACAGTACGCCATCAATTTTTCGCGGGAGGTCAGATCCCACTCGCGCCAGGGCGCTATTACCTTGATGCCGGGCTTCAGCGCGTAAGCGCCGATTTCGAAACGCACTTGGTCATTGCCTTTGCCAGTAGCACCGTGGGAAATAGCATCGGCGCCAGTGAGGTTGGCGATTTCCACCAAGCGCTTGGCAATCAGTGGCCGAGCGATGGAAGTCCCAAGGAGATATTCGCCTTCATAGATAGTGTTGGCGCGGAACATAGGGAAGACAAAGTCGCGTACAAATTCTTCGCGCAGATCTTCGATGTAGATTTCTTTGACCCCCAACGCCTGAGCTTTGGCTCGCGCCGGCTCCAGCTCTTCACCCTGACCAATATCCGCAGTGAAGGTGACCACTTCGCATTTATAGTTGTCTTGTAACCAACGCACGATCACCGACGTATCGAGACCACCGGAATAAGCCAAAACGACCTTTTTAATGGAAGACATATGCTCTCCAAAAACGTTCTTGAGAGGGGAGGAAGGGGGGTGGCGGTTTGCCTGGGCGCGCATTGTAGCGCCATAGTCGACGGATTAACAGCAAATTGCCCCATCATCAGGCATACTCGACCAGGTCTGCATTTGAGCCAAGAACCAAACGCGCGGCGCGCCATCCAACCTGCCATGTCGATCAGCATTCCTTCATCAATTTCTCTCCGCAGCGCCCTGCAATATTTGTCGCTCCTACTGCTATTTATGGCGGTGCCCGCTGCCGCCAACCGGGCCGATTACGGCACCAGCCCCTACCCCATCTGGTCAGAACTCAGTTATTTCGAGCGTGCCACGCTGGGCGATCTGCACCGGGCGCGGCAAGATGATCCAGAGGCGCTCCTTGCGCTGTATCTGCTGGCATCCGGAGTTCGCAGCTATAGCGAGTACGATCTGGTGAAAGATAAGGTGGATAAATTCCGCCGCAAGATGCGCGAAAAAATCGTCGATACCAACAATGACTGGTTCGTCGGTCAGTCGCTCAATCGCGAAATGCACAACACCTTCTTTGTTAAGGAAAGCAAAGGCGGAGCGCCCAACGGCTACTCGACGGACCAGTCGCGCCTGATGGGCATCTTCGAGAACGGCGAATTCAACTGCATCAGCTCCGCCCTGCTCTACGCCGTCCTGGCACGCCACTTCGGCCTGCATGTTCAGGGAGTGATGCTGCCTTCCCATGCTTTTATCCAGCTCAATCTGCGTGACGGTCGCGAAATCGATGTCGAGACCACCAGCCCGCACGGGTACGACCAAGTTCACGATGAGGCTTTTTACGAGCGCAATAACAACGACTGGTTTGCCAGCCGCGGCCTGCAGCCGGCGACTTATTCTGACTATCTGAACCGCGAGCGCGTCTCCGCTACCGAATTGGCTGCGCGTAATATGCTCAATCAGCACACGATCTTTTCCCGCATGGGCGAAGCCGACAGCGTGCGCCTGGCCGAAATCAGCGCATTCATAGAACCCGGCATCAGCATGGCGCAGGAAAAACGTCTGTATTTCTATAATCGCGAAATCCATGCGCTCGTGACGCAACAGGACTGGGCGACACTAAAGCGCCTGTTCGCCACCACCTATCAAACCGTACTGGCGGACAGCCAGCGTCATTTGGATGTCGCCAGTCTGCAAAACTCTCTGCAGCTGTATCTCTCCGGGGCCATGCTGACCTACGCACAGCTCGGCGACATTGAGCAGACGCTGGCGGTGATGGGTGAGCTGTTAAGTCGCGGCCTCACGCGGAGCGAGGATCGCAAATCGGCGGAGAGTCGGGTGACCAATGCGGTCAGCGTGCTGATGTCAAAATTGGCGGAAAACAAGCGCTTCGACGACGGCTTATTGGTGCTGGCTCTGGTAGAGGGCCATTTAAGCGATCCGAAAGCGTGGCCGGATATGGTGAATTGGTTCTATCTGCGCTGGGCGGAGCACCATTGGGAAAGTCAAGACTGGCGCGAGGTGGTCAGTATTCTGACGGAGTACCTCAACCAATCCACCGTAAAAGACGTTGCCCACCCACGGCAGGTCATCGGCTCCGCGTACAACAACTGGGTATTGGAATTGGTGGAGGCGCGCGACCTTGAGCAAGCGGAGCTGGTGGCCGGCGAGTGTGCCGCAGGTTTTTCTCCCGATATCTGCGAACGAGCGCGCAAGGTCCTCCAACAGGGGCGCAAACGTAGCAAGCGCTGATTAGTCCCGCTTCAGCTCCAACTTCTCCAACCGTATGGTGACGCGGCGGTTCTTCGCCCTGCCTTCCGGCGTCGCATTAGATGCCACCGGATAACGCTCACCGTGCCAGCGACTGGTAATTGCCTCTTGTGGCACTCCCTTTGCGATCAGATAGCGGGTCACCTGCTCCGTCCGTTTTTCTGCCAGTTGCAGGTTCTCCTCGCGGGAGCCATAACTATCGGTGTGCCCGTCGATGAAAAATTCACGCACACTCGAATCCGCCTTTATGTAAGCAACGATATTGTCGAGCTTGTGCAGCTCCGAAGCTGGTATATCGTCAAATTTACTCGAGCCGAAATACACGGATGTGCGTTTGATCTGGTCGAAATTGGCCGGCAGCAATCCAGCAAGGCAATCGCGGTAATGGCCATAGGCATCGCGAAAACCAATTGTGGTGATGGCGACTTGCGCAGGATTGTCGCCGCGGTACCAAGCATCGCGGGTAACCACCAGCTCAAAACCGTCATACAGTTCGGCCAGCATGCGCTCGGTATCTTTGGTGGGCAACTCGACGGCACGGCGCGCCTGCTTGATTTGAACCTCACCGAGCTCGATACGCAGCGGCTGCTCCGCCCACACGGGCGAACGCGCCACCAGGGCAGCTGGTCCCTGGCGCAAACGGCTGGTATCACCCTGCAAATAGAAACGGGAGCTTTCACCGGCGCGGGTTTCGAACACAGCTTCGCCGTAAAACGGTACTGAGTGCACCATGCGACAGGAAAACACGGAGGCCTTCGTCGCCCAGGCGCCATCTTCGAGAAAACTGCTGTACACAGTGGCTGAGCTGCTCGATCCCCACAGACTCAACACAGCGAACACTGTGGCTAACCTCATAGATGCTCCACCAATGACGACGTAATAACAGGGCAGCGGCAAACAGCCGCAGCTCGTTGGTTATCGGCGGCTGCCGCCTGTGCTTTAGCGGGCAATTCCGGTAGCATGTGCTCCCCGGGCGCCGACCTGTCTGTTTTCCGATCAAGAACCATGACCCAAAGCATTACCATCACAGCTCCTGACGACTGGCACATACACCTGCGCGACGGCAACGCCCTCGCTTACACCGTCAAAGATGCCGCCCGGCAATTCCGCCGCGCCATCGTTATGCCCAACCTGGTACCGCCGGTGCTGAATGCCGAACAGGCGCTGGCCTACAAAAGCCGGATTCAACAACACGTACCGGGCGGGCTCGCCTTTGAACCGCTGATGGTTCTCTACCTCACGGATAACACGACGCCCGCCGATATAGCTGCGGCGAAAGACGCGGGTGTAGTGGCGTGCAAACTCTATCCCGCTGGGGCCACCACCAATTCCGCCTCCGGCGTTACTGACATCAACAAGATTCTGCATACCCTGGAAGCCATGGCGGAGCTCGGTGTCTTGCTGCTCGTGCACGGGGAGGTGACCGATGCTGCGATCGACATATTTGATCGCGAGCAGGTGTTTATCGAGCGCATCCTCACACCGCTCCACACTCGTCTACCACAACTGAAAATCGTGCTTGAGCACATTACCACCCGCGATGCCGCTCACTTTGTCGGTGAGGCCGGTCCCAACGTGGCAGCAACCATCACCGCGCACCACCTGCTGTTCAACCGCAACCATATGCTGGTGGGAGGTATCCGCCCGCACTATTACTGCCTGCCGATTCTCAAACGCAATGTCCATCAACAGGCGCTGGTTCAAGCGGCCACCAGCGGCAGCCCCAAGTTTTTCCTAGGCACTGACTCTGCGCCCCACGCGCGCAATAAAAAAGAAGCACCCTGCGGTTGCGCCGGGGCCTATACCGCTTATGCAGCGCTGGAAATGTATGCCGAAGCCTTCGACGCAGCGGGTGCACTCGACAAACTGGAGGGTTTTGCCAGCTTCTTCGGACCCGACTATTACGGCCTTCCACGGAACAGCGGCACTGTCACCCTGCGCCGTATGGAATGGCGCGCACCTGAGGCGCTGCCTTTTGGCGAAGACACATTGATTCCGCTGCGCGCGGGAGAAAGCCTGCGCTGGCAGTTGGATTCATTTCCACTCTGAACACTTAAGGAACCTCGTGACTTCTATTGAAATGAGCCCCCCTGACAAAGGCGCCGCCACCCCCTTCAGCGAGCGCTTCCGCGGCTTTATGCCCGTGATCATTGATGTGGAAACTGGGGGCTTCAATCCGCGTACAGACGCATTGCTCGAAATCGCCGCAGTGACGCTGGACATGGACGAGAACGGCGACCTCAAACTCGATACCACCTACTCATTTCATCTTGACCCTTTCGAGGGCGCCAATATTGAACAATCGGCCCTGGACTTTACGGGTATCGACCTGGACAGCGAAACGCGCATGGCGATACCGGAAAGCTTGGCCCTGGCGGATATGTTTCAGGCGATCCGCCGCAAGGTGAAACAGTACGAGTGCACGCGGGCCATCATGGTCGCCCACAACGCACATTTTGACTTGAGTTTTGTCAATGCCGCATCCGAGCGCTGCGACATCAAACGCAACCCGTTCCATCCCTTCTCCTGTTTCGATACCGCGACGCTGGCGGGATTGGCCTACGGCCACACAGTGCTGGCGCGGGCGTGCCAACTCGCCAATATTGAATTCTCCAATCGCGAAGCCCACTGCGCCGCCTATGACGCACAAAAAACGGCCGAGCTTTTCTGCCGCATCGTCAATCGATGGAAACATATGGGTGGATGGCCGCTGGCCATCGCGGAACCGTAACGCGTTAGTAGCTGAAGGGAAGCAAAGGAAAGTAAGAAAAGTAAGATGCGAAAAAGGCCGGTACACCGGCCTTTTTGCTTAACAGCGAATGCTTAGAGCTTCTCGGCGTGCTCGCTCAGGTAGGCCGCTACACCTGCTGGCGACGCGGTCATACCTTTGTCACCTTCCTGCCAGCCCGCAGGGCATACTTCGCCATGCTCCTGGTGGAATTTCAGCGCATCAACCATACGCAGCATTTCGTCGACGTTGCGACCGAGCGGCAGATCATTGACCACTTGATGGCGAACCACGCCTTCTTCGTCGATCAGGAATGAACCACGGAAAGCCACGCCACCCGCGGATTCGACGTCGTACGCTTTGGCGATTGCGTGAGTAATGTCCGCTACCAGCGGGTATTTCACTGCGCCAATACCGCCGTCTTTGATCGGGGTGTTACGCCAGGCATTGTGAGTGAAGTGAGAATCGATGGAAACGCCGATCACTTCCACACCGCGCTTTTTGAACTCGTCGAAGCGATGGTCAAACGCCAGGAGTTCAGAAGGACATACGAAGGTGAAGTCCAAGGGATAGAAGAAAACCACAGCCTTTTTACCTTTGACCGCCTTGCTGAAGCTGAAATCGTCGACGATCTCACCATTGCCCAAAACGGCAGGTGCAGTGAAATCTGGAGCGGGTTTACCAACTAATACGCCCATTTTTTATCTCCCATGAGAGGTGGATGGATGAGGATGTGTAGATCAGCACTATTGCGTCGCCTGCGGATATTTCAAGGCTGCATAGAAGAATCCGCAAGTTAACCGATGAATATCGGCCTATTGATAGGCCCCGCAATACTACACCCCTTGGTGAACTCCCCTGATTGTTTTTTTATATAAAAACTATTGTGTGTGCTTATGCTGGCTTCACCAAAAGCTGTGCGAAATATGTTCAAATTTTGACAAATTGTTAATTGACAACCATTATCATTTGCATTAATTTTCATTCGCACATCACCGCGATGCATGGTTTCCCATATGTACGTATGTCTTTGTAAAGGTGTTACTGATAGCCAAATCCGCTCTGCTGTGGAAAACGGCGCGTCCATCCGCGACATCCGCGATCAGCTGGGGGTTATGACCGAATGCGGCAAATGCGCTTGCCTGACCAAAGATATCGTTCGCTCCAGCCGTAAGGAGTCAGGAGATCCCGAACTCTTCTGGGCTGTTGCTTAAGAACCTTCAGCCCTGGTTTGACAGGCCGCATATGGATCGCCACACTCCCCGGTTACGCCAAACAACGGGGGCACGTAACCATGAAAGGCGACGCTAAAGTCATCGAACATCTCAACAAAATCCTCGCCAACGAGTTAATCGCCATCAATCAGTATTTCCTGCATGCCCGGATGTATAAAAACTGGGGCCTTAAAGAGCTGGCTGATCACGAATATCACGAATCCATTGACGAAATGAAGCACGCCGACAACTTGGTTGAGCGCATTTTGTTTCTCGACGGCATTCCCAATCTGCAGAACCTGGGCAAATTGCTGATCGGCGAGAACGTCCGCGAAATGCTGCAGTGCGACCTGACCCTCGAACTCAAAGCCATTCCCGATCTGCGTGAGGCCATCGCCTATTGCGAAACGGTCAGAGACTACGGCTCCCGCGATTTGTTGGAGAAAATTCTCGAGTCCGAGGAAGAGCACGTGGATTGGCTCGAAACCCAGCTGAGCCTCATCGACAAAGTCACGCTGGAAAATTATCTGCAATCCAAAATGGGCAGTTGATCGTCAAGGATCGACCGGCAGGCGGATTTCGAACACCACCTTGCGGCCATCCGGATGATTGAACGCCTGCACCCTGCCCTTGTGAAAATCGACAATAAGGCGCACCACGTACAAGCCAAGGCCGAGATGGTGCCCCTCACCATCCCGGCCGGACGTCAGGGAGTCAAACAACCGGCCCTGGAGTGCATCCGGTAGGGGCGGCCCCGTGTTGATCACCTGCAGGCAAAGCTCCTGCAACTCGCGCGTTAGCACCAATTCGATAGAACCCCGTTCTCCAGTAAAGTCGGCGGCGTTTTCGATCAGCTTGTCGCACATCTGGGCCAGCAATTCGGGCGCTGCTGTCAGCGCGAAAGGCCCCTCCCCTACGCACGTCAGTACCAAATTGCGCGGTGCATATACGCTGCGGTAGCTCTCTACCAACACGGCCAAAAACTCTGCCATATCCACCCTCTCCCGCTGGTTTTGCGCAATGGAATACTCAAGGCGCGCAGCGGCGCTCATGGCGTTGAGCAGGCGCGTCAGGCGAGTGGTTCCTTCGCTGGCCCGCTCGAGATAAACCTGCTGCTGTTCAGTCGGCTG
Organism: Pseudomonadota bacterium; assembly: GCA_023416875.1. Lineage (GTDB taxonomy): Bacteria > Pseudomonadota > Gammaproteobacteria > Pseudomonadales > Cellvibrionaceae > UBA5868. The sequence continues at coordinate 273 of JAEZGT010000124.1, read as the reverse complement.
AAGCTCGCCCAGGTTATCGAGGGAACTGCGCACAATTGCCAGAGGCGTGCGCAGCTCGTGGGAGAGTTTACTCGCGAGGGTTTCGAGGTACTCGTTGTAATGGCGCAGGCGCTGAAGCAGCGCGGCATAACTGCGCGCAAGATCGCCAATTTCATCTTTGCGGCGACTGCCCGGAATTTCCGCGCGGATGCGACCTTCACTGTCGACCGCCCGCTGGGCGGCCTTGCTCAGGCGGCGAATGCGCCAGGAGAGAATACTTGCATAAGCCAGCAA
>JAEZGT010000094.1 GCA_023416875.1 Pseudomonadota bacterium | reverse complement strand
GCGGCAACCGGCCTACCCGACGCCGCAGATATGTGTAAAAGCCTAGTCAGGGATGGCGGATAAAGCCAACACCGAAGGTGGACGCCAGAGCGCGGGACAGGTGGAAACTAACTCTTTTTGCCGCTCTTCTTCTCGATTTTCTCTTCCATCTCTTGGAATGACATATGGCGCACATCCATGCCGTGCACGAGATAGATCACATGCTGGGCGATATTGCCCGCATGGTCGCCAATGCGTTCCAACGCACGTAGCGCCCACATGATGTTCATCACCCTGGAGATGGAACGCGGATCCTCCATCATGTAGGTAATCAGCTCGCGAATTGCGGTGCGGTATTCCTGATCCACCAGGGAATCGTCGCGCACCACCACCTTGGCGGTCTCCGCATCGAACCGGGCAAAAGCATCCAAAGCGAGATTCACCAGTTTCAGCACACTGCTGGCAATATGCCGCAGTTCCACATAACCGCGTGGCGACGCGCCATCCTCATTCAGCGCGATGGCCATCTTGGCGATCTTGTTGGCTTCATCGCCTATGCGCTCCAAATCTGCGGTGGCACGGGTGACCATCAATACCAAGCGCAAATCGGACGCTGCCGGTTGCCGGCGGGCCAGAATCAGGGTACAGACACGGTCCAGTTCCAACTCGCGGCGATCAATTTCACTTTCGGTGCGGCGCACCTTTTCTGCCAGGGCGCCATCGGCAGTTTCAATGGCGCGCACCGCGTCCGCTACCTGTTCTTCCACCAGTCCGCCCATTTCAAGAAATTGTGTACGCAACTGATCTAAATCGGCGTTGAATTGGTTGGAGATATGCTGATCGAGATTCAAAGTATCCATAGCAAAATCCTCATTTAACCGAATCGCCCGGTGATATAGGCCTCGGTCAATGGATGATCCGGGTTGGTAAACACTTTCTGGGTATCGTTCACTTCAACCAATTTGCCCAGGTGAAAATAGGCCGTGCGATGAGAAACCCGCGCCGCCTGCTGCATGGAGTGGGTTACGATCGCGATGGTGTAGTTCTGACTCAGCTCGGCGATCAATTCTTCGATTTTGGCGGTGGCGATGGGGTCGAGCGCGGAGCAGGGTTCGTCCATCAAAATCACTTCCGGACTCACCGCTATGGAACGGGCGATACACAAACGCTGCTGCTGACCGCCGGACAAACCCGTGCCCGGCGAATCCAAGCGATCTTTTACCTCATCCCACAAACCCGCGCGTCGCAGGCTGGTTTCGACGATTTCGTCCAGATCCACGCGCCGGCTGGCCAAGCCGTGGATCTTCGGCCCGTAAGCGACATTTTCGTAAATGGATTTGGGGAACGGATTGGGCTTCTGAAACACCATTCCCACGCGCGCGCGCAGCGGCACCACATCCATTTTGCTGGAATAAATTTCCTGCGCATCCAATTGAATACTGCCGGTGACGCGACAGGATTCGATGGTGTCGTTCATGCGGTTCAAGCAGCGCAAAAAGGTGGATTTGCCGCAGCCGGACGGGCCGATCATGGCGATGACTTCGTTTTCGGCGATATCCAGACTGACATTAAAAACCGCGCGTTTTTCGCCGTAGAAAACGTTGACATCACGCATGGCGAATTTGGGATTGTCGACGAATGGGCTGCCTACCGTTTGGTAGTCATCGGCGATGACAGGGCGCTGGCCGGACTCGGCGATGGGGTGGGATGGAGCCATAAAGGGCAAATCTACCTTGGGGGAAACCCCGGGTTTGTGTTCGAGAATGTCGTGCATCGTGCTACCTCTTCATAAGCCGCTTACCAGCGGCGCTCCAAACGTTTGCGCAGCCAGACCGCGAGCGTATTCATGCATACCAGGAACACGAGCAGCACCATGATAGCAGCGGACGTGCGCTCGACAAACGCTCGCTCGGGGCTGTCGGACCACAGAAAAATTTGCACTGGTAATACCGTAGCGGGCTCGCCGATGCCGTTGGGAATATCCATGATGAACGCGACCATGCCGATCATCAGCAAGGGCGCGGTTTCACCGAGCGCCTGGGCCATACCGATAATCGCGCCGGTCAGCATGCCCGGCATGGCGAGCGGCAGCACGTGATGCAGAATCATCTGCATTTTCGACGCGCCGATTCCAAGCGCCGCATCGCGAATGCTGGGCGGCACCGCTTTAATGGCATTGCGACTGGAGATAATGATGGTCGGCAGCGTCATCAGCGTTAACACCAAACCACCAACCAGCGGAATGGAACGCGGCATGCCAAAAAAGCCGATAAAAATCGCCAGTCCCAATAAACCAAAAATAATGGACGGCACCGCAGCCAAGTTGGAAATATTCACCTCAATAAAATCCGTAAATTTATTTTGTGGCGCATATTCTTCGAGATAAACCGCCGCCGCGACACCTATGGGAAACGACAAAATAAAAGTCACCAGCAAAGTGAGCAAACTGCCCATTACCGCACCAAGAATCCCCGCCATTTCCGGCTCGCTGGAATCGCCGGAAGTAAAAAAGCGTGTATTAAATTGCGTGCGAATTTCGCCGCGATTGATTAAATCGGCGATTTGCGCCTGCCGCGTTTCACTAGTGCGCCCAACGAAAGGCTTGTCGCGTTTGAGCGATTTGTAATAGGTATCGACATCGTCATCCGCCAACACCCAATAGGTTTTTTGTTTGCCCAACAATTCCGGACTGTCCATCAATTCGCCACGCAGATCGTAAGCGGCGGCGATACTGACAAGACCATTGAGCTCACGTTTTGCCGCGCGCCCGCTGACATCCGGAAAGCGCTCCGCCAACGCCTCGCGCAATATGCCTTCGTAATTGCCGTTGAGAATCTGGCGTGAATCGCGCGCGTCGGTAATTTCGAGAATTTCCGGATCAAAACTTACCGTCAGTTGGATATGGGTTTGGCGAAATGCGCCCAAGCCGCTGCTGAAAATTTCGAAAAACAACACCAACAGCGCCAAGATGCCGATAATCACGGACACTACGCCAAAGAAACGAAAACGCCGTTCGGCGCGATAGCGTCGCGCCAAGCCGCGTTGCACCATTTCCATCGGTTTATTCATATTGCTCACGATACTTTCTCACGATGTACAGGGCGAAATAATTGAGGCCGAGCGTCACCATAAACAGCACCAAACCCAAAGCGAACGCGGCCAGGGTTTTTGCGCTTTCAAATTCCTGATCGCCCACCAATAAAGTGACGATTTGCACGGTGACCGTAGTGACCGAATCGAAAGGGTTCGCGGTGAGATTGGCAGCCAGCCCTGCCGCCATCACCACAATCATGGTTTCGCCAATGGCGCGCGAGGCGGCGAGCAAAATACTGCCGACAATACCCGGCAGCGCCGCCGGAATGACCACCAACTTCACCACTTCCGAACGCGTCGAGCCCAAACCCAGTGCGCCATCGCGCAGGCTTTGCGGCACGGCGTTGATCACATCGTCAGACAGGGAAGAGACAAACGGAATAATCATCACCCCCATCACCAATCCAGCGGCCAAGGCACTTTCCGAGCTGATGGCAAGCCACTGATCCAGCCCTAACGACAAACCCAGGTCACGGATCAAAGGCGCCACCGTCAAAGCAGCAAAAAAGCCGTACACCACTGTGGGAATTCCGGCGAGCACTTCCAATACGGGTTTAATGAAGCTGCGCATACGCGGGCTGGCGTATTCCGTTAAATAAATCGCCACCATCAAACCGGTCGGCACCGCAACCAGAAGTGCAATTCCGGCGATCAGTAAGGTGCCTGCAAATAAAGGCACTGCGCCGAAACTGCCGGAACTGCCCTGCTGATCCACGCGAATGGCGGTCTGCGGACTCCACTCCAAACCAAATAAAAATTCCGTTACCGGCACGCGCTGAAAAAATCGCAGGGATTCAAACAGAACCGACAGCAAAATACCGATGGTGGTGAGAATGGCGAGCAGCGCGCAGGAAAAGAGAAGCCAGCGAAAAATATCCTCCACCTTTGCGCGCGCTTTGAGTTGTGGATTGATACGCAACCAAATCCATATAGTGCCAACAAGCGCAAAACCTAACGCTACCCCTGCTTGTGCCCAGCGGTTGATATTTTCGAGCGAATTTAACCGCTCCGCCGCCGCAATGACGGAAGGATCAATCGATGCTGCAATGACATGCCCCGCAGCCAGATTGCGCACCTGATTCATCACCAAATTCAGGTTGCCGCTCGCCGCTTCCAATGCCGCCGGAGATATCAGCGGATGGACCTGCTTTTCGATAATGACGCCGTCAAAAATGGACCAGAGAAAAATCACCGCCAAACTGGGTAGAGCACACCAGAATGCGGTGAGAGAGCCGTAATAAAACGGCAGGGAATTGAGTGTCCGCGCACCGCCGATTCCCGCCACCGCCAAGGAGCGGGATCGGCCGGACCAGAAGGCCAGGCCGCAGAGCAGTGCGAGAATCAGCAACAAAAAGGGCACATTCATTTTTTTACATACTCATGGGTTCGAGTTTTTTCACACTCTCCGCCACTGTTTTACGGCGTTTTTCTTCCATCGGAATCATGCCTTTCTCCGCCAGATATCCTTCGTCGCCCCAGGCTCTTTCACTGGTAAATTCCGCAAGAAATTCCTGAATGCCTGGAATAACGTCGACATGGGCTTTTTTGACGTAAAAGTACAAAGGCCGCGACACCGGATAACTGCCGTCGGCGATAGTTTCAAATTGCGGTTCCACACCGTCCATGGTCGCGGCTCGCACCGCATCGGCGTTTTGGTCGAGGAAACTGAAACCAAAAATACCGAGCAAGTCGGGATTTTCCGACAGTTTGCGCACGATCAAATTGTCGTTTTCGCCGGCTTCGATAAATGCGCCGTCTTCACGCACACCATGGCAAATGGCTTTGTAACGGGCGCTATCGCTTTTTTCCAAGCCGGCAATCCAAGGAAATGCTTTGCAGCCACCTTCCATCGCCAGTTCCACAAATGCGTCGCGCGTGCCGGAAGTCGGTGGCGGTCCCATGACGGAAATGGCTTTGGCGGGTAATTGGGAATTGACCTCTTTCCAGGTTTTATAGGGATTGGCAATCAATTCTTCGCTGCCTTTCGGATCCGGCACCACCTTGGCCAGGGCCAGAAAAATATCCCTGCGGGAAAGCGCCATAGGTTCTGCTTTCTTGCTGTTGGCGATCACAATGCCGTCGTAGCCGATAAACACTTCCACTATGTCTTTTACGCCGCCATCCTGGCAGGCTTTGAATTCGGATTCTTTGATGCGACGGGATGCGTTGGCGATATCCGGTGTACCTACAC
>JAEZGT010000050.1 GCA_023416875.1 Pseudomonadota bacterium | reverse complement strand
ATACACGTTAATGATTTTGCGGATGATCTTGGGCATGTCTTCACGGCTGAAAGACGGCCCAAGGACTTCTCCCAGAGCCGCGTTGTAACCGGAGTTACCTCCCAGCTGCACCTGATAGAACTCTTCGCCTTTTTTATCTACGCCGAGAATGCCGATATTACCAATATGGTGATGGCCGCAGGCGTTCATGCAGCCGGAAATATTGAGTTCTATCTGGCCTAAATCGTAGAGGTAATCCAAATCATCAAATTCGCGCTGAATCGCTTCGGCGATGGGGATTGATTTGGCATTCGCCAGAGAGCAGAAGTCGCCACGTGGGCAGCAGATGATATCGGTGAGGGTGCCGATATTGGCGGTGGCAAAACCCGCCTGTCGCAATTCTTGCCACAAATTGAACAGCTGTGCCGCAGGTACATCCGCCAGGACCATGTTTTGGTTGTGCGTGGTGCGTACTTCGCCGAACGAATAACGGTCGGCCAGATCGGCAATGATTTCCAGCTGGCGATCAGTCAAATCTCCGGGTGGAACGCCGGTAAATTTCAGTGACAAAGTCACCGCGCGATAACCCGGGACTTTATGCGGTTGCACATTGTGGCTGAGCCAGTTGCCAAATTCGCGATTTTCTCCGCGCAGGGCATTGATAGAGGCCATGGCATCGACATCGTCCAGCCCACGCTTATAAGCCGGCTCCGGGAAGAAACTGCGCGCGCGCTCGATTTCTTCGTTGGGCAGATAACTGGCGCTTTCGCGCAGATTTTGCCATTCGTTTTCTACCATTTCTGCGAAAACGCTCGGCCCGACGGCTCGCACCAGAATTTTGATGCGGGCCTTGAATTTATTGTCGCGGCGACCGTGGAGGTTGTAGATGCGCAGGATGGCTTCGAGGTAAGTCAAAATGTCCTGCTCCGGCAGAAATTCGCGAATTACGCTGCCGATAACTGGGGTGCGTCCCAACCCACCGCCAACCAAAACTTTGAAGCCGATTTCACCCGCAGAATTCTTCACCAGTTGCAGGCCTATGTCGTGAAAATAAATGGCGGCTCGATCACTGATCGTGCCCGCGACGGCGATTTTGAACTTGCGCGGCAGGAACGCGAATTCCGGGTGGAAGGTGGACCACTGGCGGATGATTTCGCAGTAGGGGCGGGGATCGATGATTTCATCGGGGGCGACCCCAGCAAACTGATCGGTGGTCACATTGCGAATACAGTTGCCGCTGGTTTGCACCGCGTGCATTTCCACTTCTGCCAGCTCGGCGAGAATGTCTGGCACTTCATCGAGCTGAGGCCAGTTGAGCTGGATGTTCTGCCGGGTGGTTACGTGACAGTAGCCCTTGTCGTAATAGCGGGTGATATGCGCGAGTTTGCGCAATTGCCGGCTGTTGAGCATGCCGTAGGGAACTGCAATTCTCAGCATGGGTGCCAAGCGCTGCACGTAGAGCCCGTTCTGCAAACGCAGCGGCAGAAATTGTTCTGGAGGTATTTCCCCCGCTAAATAGCGCTCAGTCTGGCGTCGGAACTGGGAGACGCGCTGGCCGATAATTTTGTGATCGTATTCGTCGTAAACGTACATGAAAAGTTCGTTTCCCCTGGCAGTAAAAATAACGCTGTCCGGCCCGGCAATACCCGCTAATGGGGCTTCTGCCGCTCCTTATTTGCACGATAAATAGCCAATAAGGACAGCGGGCGGCAAGCATACAGGATTGGACACTATGCGGCGAGCCGTGCCACAAAGGGTTTTTCCGATGGCACTCATCAGTTTTGCGGTTAGCAATCTGACCCTGGCTTAGCCTGGGGCCGCTAAGCTGTTATTCCGACTGAATTTTCTGATACCATCCGCGTCCTTTGAACTGGCGAAATGCGCGGAATTGCTAGCGTGGTTGACACCCGAACGGTACGAGTAAAGATCTGCGGTATCACTACAACCGACGCGGCCGTTGCGGCGGCGGCGGCAGGCGCGGACGCGATAGGGTTGGTGTTCTATAGTGCCAGTCCGCGCAATTTGGCCGATCTGGGTCGTGCCCGCGACATAGCACTTGCCGCTGGCCCGCTCATTAGTGTCGTCGGGCTTTTCGTCAATCCGCAACCGGCGGAGATTGAAAAGGTGCTAGGCCAAGTGCCGTTGAGCCTGTTGCAGTTTCATGGTGATGAGAGCGAAACATTTTGTTGCAGCTTTTACCGTCCTTATTTAAAAGCACTGCGCATGAAACCAGGGGTGGATATAAAGGCCGCTGCTGTTGCCTATAGCAGTGCGACAGGCTTGTTGTTGGATGCTTACCGTCCTGGAATTCCCGGCGGCACTGGCGAAGTTTTTGATTGGCAGCAAATACCTCCATCGCTGCCGCGCCCCTTGGTGTTGGCAGGCGGTCTTACATCTGCAAACGTTGCGCAAGCGGTCGCAACTGTCCGCCCTTGGGCGGTGGATGTCAGCGGCGGCGTCGAGTCCAGCCCCGGCATTAAGGATACGGATTTGATCCGGCAGTTCATCAGCCGCGCGAAAGCGGTCCCGATTTCGATAAACCATGAGTAATTTTTCGTGAACGATACCAAAGTTGATTTCGCCAGCATGCCGGATGAGCGCGGCCATTTCGGCCAGTTCGGCGGGCGTTTTGTCTCTGAAACCCTGTTTTACGCTTTGGACGAACTTCAGAGCATGTACAACCGTTTGAAAAATGATCCCGCTTTCCAGGCAGAGATCGACCGCGACTTGACCCATTATGTCGGTCGTCCTTCACCCCTGTATTTCGCGGAGCGCTGGACTGAAAAAACCGGCGGCGCGCGTCTGTTTCTCAAACGTGAAGACCTCAACCACACGGGTGCCCATAAGGTTAACAACACGATCGGTCAGGCATTGCTCGCCAAATATTCTGGTAAGAAGCGCGTAATTGCTGAGACCGGGGCGGGTCAGCATGGCGTTGCGACGGCGACCGTAGCCGCCCGGCTCGGGTTGGAGTGCGTTGTCTATATGGGCTCGGAGGACGTCAAGCGTCAGTCCCTCAACGTCTACCGTATGAAGCTGCTTGGCGCCACCGTGGTGCCGGTGGAATCCGGGTCGAAAACCCTCAAAGACGCCATGAACGAAGCCATGCGCGACTGGGTCACCAATGTGGATGACACTTTCTATATCATCGGCACCGCCGCGGGTCCCCATCCGTACCCGCAGCTGGTGCGGGATTTTCAGTGCATCATCGGCCGCGAAGCGCGCGCTCAATGTCTGGAGCAGACGGGGCGTCTCCCCGATGCGCTGGTCGCCTGTGTCGGCGGAGGTTCCAACGCTATAGGGCTGTTCCACCCGTTTTTGGATGACACTTCCGTGGCTATGTACGGCGTCGAAGCGGGTGGGCTTGGACTGGAAACCGGTCGACACGCAGCGCCGCTGAATGAAGGTGTTCCGGGTGTTCTTCACGGCAACCGCACTTACCTTATGGAAGATGAAAACGGCCAGATCATTGATACGCACTCCGTGTCTGCTGGCCTGGATTATCCAGGAGTCGGGCCTGAACACGCGTGGCTGAAAGACCTTGGACGGGTGAACTATGTCGCCATCACCGATGACGAAGCCATGGCCGCGTTCCGCAGTCTGACCCGGGTGGAAGGCATAATGCCGGCCCTCGAATCCGCCCACGCGGTCGCCTACGGTGAAAAGCTGGCGGCGCAGATGGACAAGGACGGCATTGTGATCGTCAACCTGTCCGGCCGCGGCGACAAAGATATTTTGACGGTCGCGAAGATCGACGGAATTGAGGTTTGACATGAACAGGATTACGCAAAAAATTCAGGCGCTGAAGCAGGACGGCCGTAAAGCGCTGGTTACCTATATCGTCAACGGTGATCCGTCTCCTGATGTCACTTTGGCCGCTTTACATACCATGGTAGAGGCGGGTGCCGATATTCTCGAGATTGGAGTGCCTTTTTCCGATCCCATGGCTGAAGGCCCTGTTATTCAGCGCGGCCACGAACGCGCACTTACTCATGGCACCAGCCTTCGTGACACACTGGCTCTGGTGAAAGCGTTTCGTGAGAAGAACCAAGAAACACCCGTGGTGCTGATGGGTTATGCCAATCCGGTCGAGCGTATGGGTTACGACTACTTTGCCGATGCCGCGGCGGAAGCAGGGGTGGATGGTCTGCACACGGTGGATCTGCCACCGGAAGAAGCCGAAGATCTCCACACCCGTTTGCGCGCGCGCGGTCTGGAAAGTATTTTTCTGCTGGCGCCGACTTCATCAGAAGCCCGCGTTAAAAAAGTCGCCGAGCTTGCCGGCGGTTTTATCTATTACGTTTCCCTGAAAGGTGTGACCGGCGCCAGCCATTTGGATATTGGCTCCGTCAAAGATAAGCTCGAGCTTATTTCTCGTCACAGCCAGCTGCCGGTCATGGTGGGCTTTGGCATTAAAGATGGCATTTCTGCCCAGGCGGTCAGTGGCTACGCCGACGGCGTAGTGGTCGGCAGCGCCTTGGTGGACATCATGGGATCAGGCCACGCCCAAATCCAGATTCTCGATGGGTTGCGTCTCAAGGTGGCATCGATTCGCGCTGCCTTGGATCAGAATTCCAAATAATCCTGGCCCGTCGCAGTCGGCCATTATTGAGTTCAGATGCTATGAGTTGGTTAGAAAAAATCGTTCCCAACGTGGTGCGTTCAGAGCGTCGCGGTGAAAGCAAAGTCCCGGAAGGGCTTTGGAAAAAATGTACTAAATGCGAGGCGGTGCTTTACCGGCCCGAATTGGAAAAAAGCCTGGATGTATGTCCCAAATGCGACCATCACATGCGCATAGGTGCGCGTCGTCGCATGGACATTTTCCTTGATGAGCAGGGTAGGGAAGAGATCGCCGCAGACGTGGTGCCGATCGACCGCCTCAAGTTCAAAGACGTTAAGAAGTACAAAGAGCGTTTGACCTCCGCGCAAAAGACCACTGGCGAAAAAGACGCGTTGATCGCGATGAAAGGAACCTTGCAAGGGATTCCAGTTGTGGTCGCCGCGTTTGAATTCGCTTTCCACGGCGGCTCCATGGGCTATGTGGTGGGCGAACGCTTCACCCGGGCTGCCCAGGTCGCGCTGAAGGAAAAACGCCCGCTGATTTGCTTCTCCGCCACTGGCGGTGCGCGCATGCAGGAAGCCTTGATCTCCCTGATGCAAATGGCGAAAACCAGCGCCGTGATTGAGCGTTTGAAGCAGGAAGGCGTTCCCTACATTTCCGTTATGACCGATCCGGTTTACGGTGGTGTTTCCGCAAGCCTCGCGCTCTTAGGCGACATCAATGCTGCCGAGCCTGGCGCTCGAGCCGGCTTTGCCGGCCCTGCGATCATCGAGCAGACTATCCGCCAGAAATTGCCCAAAGGATTTCAGCGTTCGGAGTTTCTGCTGGAGCACGGCGCTATAGATACCATTATTCACCGCCGGGAAATGCGCGACCGCCTGGCGTCTCTGATCGCCAAGCTGCTGAAGTTGCCCGCTGTTAACCAAGCGGGCTGATGTAGTGCGCTTCGAGCGTCTTGATGATTGGTTGCGGTGGCAGGAGAGCTGCCACCCGGTAGCGATCGATCTGGGATTGGAGCGCGTTCGCGAGGTGGCGCTGCGGTTAGGGTTGTTGCCGACACGCAGCAAAGTCGTAACGGTCGCCGGCACCAACGGCAAGGGCACCTGTGTCGCGGCGCTGGAACAGCTGCTGTTGACCGCAGGTGAGACCTGCGGTGTCTACTCTTCCCCGCATATCCTGCATTACCGCGAGCGCATCCGCATCAATGGCCAGTTTGCCACGGACGAGGATATCTGCAGGGCTTTCACCGCTATTGACGAAGCGCGCGGCGATATTTCTCTAACCTATTTTGAATTCGGTACTCTCGCCGCTCTCTAC
>JAEZGT010000377.1 GCA_023416875.1 Pseudomonadota bacterium | reverse complement strand
GTCTCCAGCAGCGGTTTGGGGAAACCCACCACGGTGCAACCACCATCGTTCCACCAGGGTTGCTCGCCGATGCCCATCACATCTGTCAGCACCGTCACACCCTGCTCTGCCTGCACCGCCTGCTGCGGCTCCACTATTGCGGCCGTTTGCGGCGGCGGTATCGGTTTCGAGGTGACCGCCACTGTACCCGTGTTGATGAACCGCCAGAGGAGGTCGGTTCCACGCAAAAGCTGTGTCAGCGCCTCAGCAGCGGTCATCTCCCCCAGCACCGGCTCAACGATTTGCTCCGCGGCGATTCTGTGTTCGTACAGCAGTTGCAAAGAACATTGTTCACTGAATTGTTTGAGCGCCTCGTCGAGGTTGCCGGCGGGCAGATTAAACATCCAAGTTTGTGCTTCATTCGCGCGCGCGGCTGCACTCAAGACCAGAAACAAGCACAGCAAAAACAAAGATAAGAGTGAGCAACCTGCCCTGTATTTTTTGTTCATGGAATACCTTGCATACGGGCAGAACAAAAAATAGAGAGGGCCGCAGTATTAAGAGGAAGGGGATAATGCTTGGCGTTGAAACAACACAATTTCATTGGCTCCGGTGCGGATACTTCTCAGCGGCAGCACTGCCATAAGAGTCTCCAGAAACTCTTCAGTGTCTCCGCCCGCGAGGAAATTGCCACCGATGGGGACATTTGCCAAGGAGGCATCTCCCAGAACGATTTTGGTTCCGGAATAACGGTTGATCTCACTGAGCACCTGATTCAGCGGCGTCGCATCGAATACCAAGCGGCCGCTCGACCAGCTGGTTATGTGCGACGCGTTGACCGTCTGAGTGGTGTGACGGCGGGACACCTCATCAAACTGCAACTGCTCGCCCGGCGTTAACACCTCACGCCAGGCACTGCGTTTCTTGTGCTCGCTCACCATCACCGAGCCCTCTGCGAGGGTGACGGAAACCGTTTGTTTTTGCGGCAGCAATTCCACCTGGAATTCTGTACCCAGGGCCACTACCCGAGTGCCCGACGCGGTTACCGCAAACGGGCGGGAGCTGTCGTGGGCGACGTCGAAATAGGCGCGCCCTTTATTGAGTTCCACCCGTCGCTCCGCACTGCTCAGCGCAACGGTGATACTGGAGTCCACATCCAAATGCACTACAGAGCCATCATTCAGTTCGATACGGTGTTTGGCCAGCTCGGTGTTGGTATAGGCCACCAGCGTTTCGGCGACACTCGCAGGGCGATGTTGCAAAGTGGCCATAACTAACGCGATGCCCACACCCATCACCAGCATGGCGGTGTAGCGCAATTGATTGCGCAAAATACGTGATCCACAATTGGCCTGCACGGGTTCTGGCGCTGGCCGCAATGCGTCATCGGCGAGCACCTTGAGACGGGCATCCGCCGCTAATTTTTCCGTAATTAAGCGCGCAGCCCGTTCCGCAGACGTAAATGCCTGTGCGTGGCTAGGATCGCTTTCCAACCATTTTTGAAAAGCATGGCGCTCTGCCGGGCCACAGTCAGGCGCATGCAGGCGGGCATACCAAACGGCCGCCTGACGAATTGTATGTTCACCGGGTATGTTTTCCATCTTACCCCTTGGACGTCCTCCAACCCTTTTCCCCTACCCAGTCCCTCAAGAAATTTAAAGAGGCTCTAGTTTGGAATGTGTACTTTCGCGCAATTGCGCATTGGCATATTTTGAGTGCTCAATAGAGAGTCACTTTAGTCGCGCATATCGCCAGAGCGCGACTGATGTGCTTTTCCACCATTTTTATGGAAATACCGCAGTGCGCGGCGATTTCCGGGTAGGTCATATTGTGGAAGCGACTCAGCAAAAATACTTGTCGGCATTTCGGCGGCAAATGCTCAATCGCATCGTAAAGCAAATCCAGTTCCTGGCTGGCCGCCACTTCCCGCTCCGGCGTCGCGATGCCGGAATCAAACTCCATATCATCAATATCGCAATGATCTGCCACATGGCGCACTTTATCTGCACGGCCCAGATCATTGGCGACATTAATGGCAATGCGAAACAGTAAAGAAGCCGGTGATTGCACGTCTTTGGACCCTTCGTATTGCATCATTCGAATATAAGCTTCCTGCGCCACATCGCGTGCATCATCCGCTACTCGCAAACGCTGCCGCAAAAAGCTCAACAACGATGAGTGACAATTTCTGATGACGTTTTCCATGGACAACCCCGGACGGGAATCGGACGAATCCGCCACCTCTCCGGACACCATGCACTCTGCCGATGCTTTCATAAATGCGCCTCCGACTACAATAAAGCGGCAACCACCAAAAGCGGCAACTACCAATAGAGTTTCGACTGAGGGCAAACGGCGGAATCGCTGTCTGCCAGCCAAGATGGCCATGACTGGATCAAGTGCAACATCAAGTTCCCTATTATTAAATCCGAGTAATTGCACGCTGATAGGCTCAATGCGAAATGCGGGCCAGATTCTGGTTGCACCCATCATGAAAGAGGGTTGGTTGCAAAGGTGGAAATTTCCACCACCCCCCCGCTCCGTTAGACAAAGCACTGATTTTTCTCGAAATTTAAAAAAAATTTTACGACTCAAAAAAATTTGAGACGCATGCAATTTTTGCGATGTAAAACGCAAATTGCACTGCCGACCATTTTAAACGCCGGTAGAGGGAGCCGCTTTGCAAATGTCTATTCTGGTGCAAAGTACGCGATTGCGATTTGCAATAGTGCGCGCCACGGTAAATTTTTAGCCGGCGCAGCGAGAAAGGATTTTTTGTATTTGAGCCGCCCCAAAGTGGGGTAATGAAAACTGAACGCGTCTAGATTATCGGATGCCTCCGGCATCTTAAGACAGTCGTCATTGTTACGACTTTTGCATCGAGCGAATTTATTCCTGGACGTATTTTTCCGGCCTTGGTAACGACTGCGTTTTTTGCGCAGCTGGCTTTGGCTTGCATAAATTTACCGCCCATCGGAATTGCGCTTTTTTGCGATCTCTCTTTATGAGATGCACTCTGTGATCAGTACACGACACTTCGCGCCCGGTGCCAACCGGGCGACTTTTTTGCGCGTGTTAAAAAAGCAAAGATGTACGGCGGCGTGACGGTCTAGGCCGTAACGCCGCTGAGAATTTCCAATAGATCTTTGAAATCCGCTGGTTTGGTTAAATGGAAATGAAACTGCCCATCTGTGGATTCGCCGTTAAATACCGAGCGGCTATAGCCCGATAACGCGATATAGGTGGCGTTGCGCTTATAGACATTTTTAATTTTATGCAGCAGCTCATAACCGCTCATATCGGGCAGACCTATATCGAGAATAAATGCCTCTGGCTGAAAATCCGCTACTTTATCCAACGCAGCGCCAGCAGTGAAAGCGGTTTGAATTTGGCAGCCCTGACTTTCCAGCATAGCGGCCAGCCCGAGGGCCGCGTCTTCATTATCATCGACAATCAAAACTCGCAAATTATCTTTGAGCTTTTTCTGCGCACTGGCCTTGCGCGCCACCGGTTGGAAATTATCGGTGCACAGCGGCAGGTTGACGGTGAATTTACTGCCGCACCCCAATCCGTCGCTACTGACTGTAACCGTACCATCGTGCATGGTAATAAATTGTTTGACCAATGACAGACCTATACCCAAGCCAGTGTTACCGGGCATGGCGGGAGTCACTTGTTCGAAAGGATTAAACACGGCCTCAATTTTTTCCGGCGGAATACCGATACCATCATCCTGCACCTCGATCAGCAGGCGCGCTTCCCGGCGTTCGACATTCACACGAAT
>JAEZGT010000374.1 GCA_023416875.1 Pseudomonadota bacterium | reverse complement strand
GCGACAAATTCCAGCGTGTTGTCATCCCACCAGGTCACGCTCTCCACCGCGCCCTGCCACTGGCTGAGGAGGTTTTTTTCCAACAGGCGCTCGCCGCGGAAATCCAAAGTGAAGATATGGAAGGTGTAGAGGTAGTTCGGCTTTTCAAAATAATCCGGGCTCCAGGGCAGCCCTTCCGCCCGGCGGATTTCCGTAGCCACCAGATTGCGCCCGCTCGGTGACCAGGCGAGATCGGCCCAGAAGCCGTCGACCGCTGCCAGCAGCCAATCGGCGCCGCCTTTCTCGCGAATCAGAATCTGGCTCTGCGGCTCGTCGCCATCCACCAGATCGCGCAGCAGGGCAATGCGCCGACCATCCGGATGCGGCTCGGCATAGCGGTCGCGCTTGCCCGTGACAATCACGGGTTGCGCTGCGGCAAAGGCAGTGATGCGATTGACGGGGGCGACCGGCGTCTCTGGTGCTGGCGGCCCTCGGTTTAGCCAGATCAGCGCGCCGATAAGAAGGAGTACCCCAGGTACCACCGCCCAGATGGCGATGCGTTTGCGCCAGTGCGGAGCTGCGACCGGAGGTTCGGGCAGCTCCGGCTCATTCGCGGAGGTCTCCTCCGGGGTGAAATTGACCGGCACCACCAGTTGATAACCGCGTTTGGAAAAGTGCGCGACGAACTCGCGCTCGCCCGCCAGCTCTGCCAGCGCGTTGCGCAAGGTGTTCATGCTTTTTTGTACCGACGCATGGGTCACCACCCGCCCCTGCCACACATGGTCGAGCTGCTCATCGTTGCTCACCACCCGGTCGCGATGGTGGGCGAGGTAACAGAGAACGGCCATGACTTTCGGCTGCAAGGAGAGCGTGCGCCCTTGCAAGCTGAGCGTGTTGTGCTGCGGCGACACTAGTATGTCGTCCAGCAGAAACGGGGTTTGATCGTCTTTAGTCACGTCCGGCAACCATTCTCTTAGGGTTTGAACTCCACTCGTTTACCACCGTTCGAGCGTGAACCATTCTGCCCCACGGAGGACAGACCCGACAAGTTAATGCAGCCAACAAAGAACACGCAAATTATTGTTTTTAAAAAGGTTTATTTTGGTAAGCAAAAGGTAAGGTAGTTGTGCGCCGAGGGTCAGGGATTCTCCAGCCGACTGTCTTACAGTGACACCATGCCAGACGGACAAAGTCCCGGGCAAAACTGACAGATCCATTGTTTTCCGCAGGAGTATCTATATGAAATGCCGAGCCATCATCAGCGCCCTGGCGCTCTCTTCCTTCGCTGCCCACGCCGCCGAGCCGCAGGCTTATATCAATGAGAACTTCGGCTTCAACGTCAAAGGCTACAGCTACAACCAATCCGAATTTCCCTGTGACATCGACAAAAATCTGGTCTCTCTGCTGCTGGAGCGCGGCAAAAAAGAAGGCTTGAAACTGGAAGCCGCGCGCACGGCTGACAAGATCCGCAACGGCGTAATCCCGGTGATTGCCATCGATGTCGAGCAACTGGTGCTGGGAAGCAAGGAGCATATCTACGGCGCCGATCCCCACTCCACTCTGCCGAAGGTTCAGGTTACCGCCGCTGTCATCAAGGGTGACGAGTTGGTCACAGCCAAACACACCTGTGCCATAGCCACTCTGAGCCAAGTGACCCCATCCAGCAGTGTGCTCGACCTGGGCACCACTGGCACCGTCTGCTCGGTGACACGACGCTGCCTGCGCGACTTGAGCAAAGACATCATCAATTGGGCCGCACCGCAACTAAAGTAATTGCGCCCGCCTGAAGTAAACGCACACACCAGCATTTCAACGCCCGTGCTTGGGCTCATGGATGAGCCCTTTTTTGCCCGCTACCCAGCCACTTGCCACTGTCTCCATTCACTCGCCGCCTCTTCCAAAGAAGGCATATGCGGTGCGATTTCGCCCAAATATTGTCGTTCAGACCGCAACTCCGATGAAGATTACAATCCTGTTATGTGTGATTCAGTTGTTGGACTCCATCGGAATATGCGTTTACATTCGCCGGCCATCTTCAACCCGGCTGTGCCAAATGCGCGGCTGCAACGGACCTCGATTTATGACTTCAGTAAAACCCGGCTTCGCAATATTCGGACTTTTATTGGCCCCTATGGCCGTCTCTGCAGCACCACAACCACCAGATTTTGAAATCGGTGGCCAAGTCCAGGTGGATACCTCTTTTTTCAATGGCGCCCATAACGCACAGCTGAAAGGCAGTGACTCCAGCGTTCGCCGCGCACGCCTGGGACTAAAACATGAATCGAAAAAAGGCTGGGAAGGGGAATTTGAAATCGACGTGGATGACGAGGCCAATGAAGTCGGTATCACGGACGCCTTCGTAAGTTATACCGGTTTTGGTTTTGGCAATTTCACCTTCGGCAAAATGAAAGAGCCCTTCGGCCTTGAAAACTCCACCGGCTCAAAAAGCATCAACACCATCGAGCGCAGCATCGTCACTGAAGCCTTTAAACCCGGCCGCAATCCCGGCTTGCAGTTTTCCCGCGCGCGCGACAGTTACACGTTCTATTCCGGTGTATTCCGTGCGGCGGAAGATGAGCAGGGGTTGGATAGCTACGCCTTTACCGGACGCCTCGCGCTGCATCCAGTGAATACTGAGACACGGTTAATTCACCTCGGCGCCAGCTTCTCTGAACGCGATATGGGAGAATCCCGTTATAGGATCAACGAGCCGCTGGAAGTCGACGCAGCAGCGAACATTATCGAAAGCCGTCGTATCGATACCGACAGCGTCACTCAATTCTCTGTCGAAGCCGCTGCGGTATTTGGTCCGTTTTCCATTCAGGGCGAGTGGATGGAACA
>JAEZGT010000358.1 GCA_023416875.1 Pseudomonadota bacterium | reverse complement strand
GTCCGACGAATTGGCTGAAGAAAATTCATGCTGACAATTTCTCGCACGTCAAACGCGCTATTTTTGGATTTTGACGGGACTTTGGTTGAGTTTGCTGACCAACCTGAGTCGGTTTTTATTCCCTCTTATTTGCCAGATCTTCTGGAGCATTTGTATGCAGAGCTGAATGGAGCTCTCGCGTTGATTTCCGGCAGATCTATCGCATCATTAGATTCCCTGCTTGACCTTCCGCATATTCCTTTGGCTGGTGGACACGGTGCCGAGTGGCGTGTCGGCGGTAATTATCAAATAGATGAGCGGCATTCGCCTGATTTTGCTGTCGCGGCAGAATTACTTATCGATTTTGCGCGCCTGCATAACTTGTTATTCGAGAATAAAGGACACTCCGTCGCACTGCATTTTCGCCAGCATCCGGAAATGAAAAAAAACGTCGATCAATTTATTGCTTCTCATATTGAAGCTCTCGCTGGGCTCCGCGTGATTTATGGCAATTGTGTGCGCGAAATTCAGCCAAAGGGTATGGATAAAGGAAAAGCGGTAGCGCGATTTATGCAAATGCCCCCTTTTGCTGGGCGCTTGCCTGTCTATATCGGAGACGATACGACCGATGAGGATGCTTTTCAGTGGGTCAATGCGAACCACGGGGTATCTTGCAAGGTCGGAGGAGGTATGACTTCGGCGCAGCAGCGCATAGAAAGCGTGGCCGGCGTCAGGCGATATCTTGCAGATCTTTTTGCAAAAAATTAAATGCACGTGCATACATACGCGTCGTACTCAGGTAAATGGAGGTCATAGATGGTGTCATCTAAACAAAATTTGGAGCTGGCATTGATTGGCAACTGCACCATCGGTGCGTTGGTCAGCAGACAAGCTGAAATTGTCTGGTGTTGTATGCCGAGATTTGATGGCGACCCTGTCTTCTGCTCCTTGTTGAAAGATGACCACACTGATTCCATGTCAGGTGTCTTTGCCATTGACCTAGAAGACTTCAGTCATAGCGAGCAGACGTATGAAAAAAATACTGCTGTGCTGATTACCACGTTATACGACACCCATGGCAACGGCGTCATCATTACGGATTTTATTCCGCGCTTTAAGCAGTTTGGCCGCATTTATCGGCCCATGACCATCGTCCGCAAATTAGTGCCGATCCTCTCGCCAAAATTGCGTGTCCGATTGCGACCTGCAGCTTCATACGGTGAG
Source organism: Pseudomonadota bacterium (assembly GCA_023416875.1). Lineage (GTDB taxonomy): Bacteria > Pseudomonadota > Gammaproteobacteria > Pseudomonadales > Cellvibrionaceae > UBA5868. Next base: position 4,965 of record JAEZGT010000358.1, on the reverse strand, counting down.
ATTGCCTACAAAAAAATTCAGGGCAGCAATCATATACGGTTCGTTGCGGACAATAAGCCATCCTTGCGCTTGAGTGCCACATTATCTGTCACTGCGATTATGGACGAGCAATTTTATGTGCTCGACGGGACCCATTATTTGTTGTTAAGCAGTGATGATTCCATTCAGGAATCCTTATCGCAATTGGGTGAACGCTTTTTACAGGAGACGGAACATTATTGGTTCGACTGGTCGCGTTATTTGGCAATCCCGTTTGAGTGGCAAGAGGCGGTCATTCGCGCAGCAATAACGCTCAAGCTCAGTGCATACGAAGATACCGGGGCTATTGTCGCTGCGATGACGACTTCTATTCCGGAGGCGGAGCATACCCAGCGCAACTGGGATTATCGTTTTTGTTGGCTACGTGACAGCTTTTTCACTGTGCATGCGCTCAATCGTCTCGGCGCGACGCAAACCATGGAGCAGTACCTGCAATATTTAGTGAATATAGTGGCGTCCATGGATGACCAACCATTGCAGCCGGTATTTTGTATCAATGGCACTCGTTCAATGCCGGAGAAAATAGCCACTCATCTTCCTGGTTATCGTGGTATGGGACCTGTGCGGATTGGCAATCAGGCGGCGGAGCAGGTGCAGCACGACGTTTACGGCGCCGTCATATTGTCGGTTACGCAAATGTTTTTTGACGAGCGCATCCGCCGCCGCGGTGATCAAGGTTTGTTTCAATTACTGGAAAAAGTTGGCCATAAAGCGTTGGCGTCTTTTGATCAGCCTGATGCGGGCTTATGGGAATTGCGCGGTCGACAGCATGTTCACACATTTTCCAGCATGATGTGTTGGGCTGCGACGGATCGTTTGGCGAAAATAGCCGGACGCCTCGGTTTGCCAGAGCGTCAATCTTATTGGTGCGAAGCGGCAGAACGCATTCGCGCGGCTATCGAAAAACACGGTTTTAATACCGAGCTCAACAGCTATACCGCTACTTGGGACGGAGATACGATGGACGCGAGTCTTCTGTTGGCATTTGAACTTGGCTATATCGACGGCAAGGACCCGCGCTTTATCGGTACACTTGCGGCGGTTGAAAAAGTGCTGAAACCGGAAGGTCGTTATTTATTCCGCTATGTGGTGGAGGACGATTTCGGCGCTCCTGAAAATGCCTTCACTATTTGCTCCTTCTGGTACATAGATGCCCTCGCCGCTGCGGGCCGCCATGACGAGGCGCGCGAACTTTTCGAAGAGCTGCTGAGCCGCCGCAATCAGTTGGGGCTTTTATCTGAGGACATCAATCCGAAAACCGGCGAGTTGTGGGGCAATTTCCCGCAGACCTACAGCATGGTTGGCATCATCAACAGCGCCCGTGTTCTTAGTAAATCCTGGGAGTCTTCGCTATGAGTCGGTTGGTGGTGGTATCCAATCGGGTAACCAAAGCGGATTCCGCCAGCAGTGGCTCCAAAGGCGGCTTAGCAGTAGGGGTGATGGCTGCCATGAGCCGCGATGGCGGCCTATGGTTTGGATGGAATGGCAAGGTCGAGAGCCGTGAGGATTCGACACCGAAGCTCGAAACGGTGGGCAAAATCGATTACGCCACGGTCAGTCTCAAGCCCACGGAGTACGGCCAATACTACAAAGGTTTTGCCAATAGTGTGCTCTGGCCGTTGTTTCATCAACGACCTGATCTTATGTCTTACGACGGCGCGGATTATCAGGGCTATCTCAGTGTTAACCAGAAAATGGCGCAGCGCCTGCTACCCTTGTTGCGACCTGATGACGTCATCTGGATTCATGATTATCACCTGATCCCCATGGGCAAAATGCTGCGCGACGCGGGAGTGAAATGCGCCATAGGTTTTTTCCTACACACGCCGTTTCCACCGTTGGATCTGCTGCGCACAGTGCCGGATTTCAAGGAAATTCTGCTGGCGTTGATGTCCTACGATCTGGTGGGTTTCCAGACGGAGGCGGATTATCGCGGCTTTTACATGAGCATCGGCTATGGTCTCAAGGGCGAGGCGCTGCCGGGTAATCGTTATCGCTTTGGCGGTCTGACGTGCACCGCTGGCGTCTATCCAATCAGCATCGAGACCGAAGCGTTACGTGCAGTGAGCAAAAGTGGTGAGGCGTCGGAGGAGTTCAAACGGTTGAATTCCAGTCTGTCGGAGCGGCAGCTGATTATCGGCGTGGACCGCCTTGATTACTCCAAGGGGCTCGCCCAGCGCCTGCAGGCGTATGAGCGGCTGCTGAAAAACTACCCGGAATTTCTGCGCCAAGTGGTGTATTTGCAGATTGCGCCGGTATCGCGGGGGGATGTGGAAGCTTACCGGGATTTGGCGCAAACCATTGATCGGCACGTCGGACACATTCTCGGAGGTTATGCGGATTTCGATTGGATGCCGCTGCGCTACCTGAACCGAGGTTTTCGTCGTAATACCATTCTGGCGATGTATAACCGCGCCAGAGTCGGTCTGGTAACGCCGCTGCGCGACGGTATGAACTTGGTTGCCAAGGAATATGTGGCGGCGCAGGATCCCGAAGATCCCGGTGTGTTGGTGTTATCTCATATGGCGGGGGCGGCGGATGAACTGGATGCCGCTGTAAAGGTAAATCCATACGATATCGCCAATGTAGCGAAGAGCTTGGCGGAGGCACTGCGTATGCCGCTGGACGAACGCACGGATCGTTGGAGACATATGATGAATGTGCTTCGAACGCACAATATCCATACTTGGCAGGCGACCTTTCTGCGCGATCTGCAGGCGGCCGCCAACCGATAAAGACTCAAATCGCGGGCGAACTGCCCACTGCTTCTAATTCGCCATCCGCTCTTGCTCGACGTCCATAGACTAGCTCGAACAGTGGAGATGCCATCAGCGTTGTCACTATGGCCATCATTACCAGCATGGAGAACAGCGCGGGGCCGATAACGCCCGCCTGCAAGCCTATATTGATAATGATCAGCTCCATCAAACCCCGGGCATTCATCAGCGCGCCGACGCCAAGGGCTGTGCGATTATCTTGTCCACACAAGCGTGCCGCTGCCCAGCAGGCGCCAAATTTGGCGAGGATCGATCCCGTGAGCACGACGCCTGCAATCAACAGCAGTTGCACGTTGTTCACCATGGTCAACTGTGTATTGAGTCCTGAGTAGGTAAAGAACATCGGCAGGAGCAGTACGACTGTGAATGGTTCTAGGAGGCGTTTGACCTGTTCACTCAATGCACCTCTCGGCATGACCGTACCTAGAAGGAAGCCGCCAAAAACCGCGTGCAGGCCAATGGCGTCCGCAGTAAAAGCGCTGAGCATAAACAGCATCAAGGTGATAGAGAGCAAGGTAGGACTCAGCGGGCGCCCTATCGCTTGATCTCGTTCTGCAAGGCGGCCCAGGGGGGCGAGAAGTTTCGGGCCGAGGACGATAACAACGGTCGCAAATACGGCTCCACCGACTATAGCGGTGATGGCAACGCCGGCCCCGGCGCCGAAGCTGGCAAGCACGATTGCGAGAATACACCAAGCGGCGGCGTCATCGATGGCGCCGGCAGACAGAGATAAGGTGCCAAGAGAGGTATGGCTCAGTCCGCGCTCATGAATAATACGGGCGAGCATCGGGAAGGCAGTGATCGCAATAGCGGCGCCCATAAATAGGGTGGCGTCAAAGCGGCTGGCGCTTTCCGAAAAGAGGCCGGGTACGGTCATCAGCCAAGGCGCGATTAACAGTGCTACAACAAACGGGGCAGCCATGCCGGATATCGATACAGCGGCGGCTTTGTGAACATTGCTGCGGAAGTGATCGCTGCGAAAGCCCAGACCCACCAGAAACATATAAAGGCCGACGCCGAGCTGCGCTCCTACGTACAAAACGCCTTTGGTTTCAGGCGGGAAAACCAATTTCTGAATCTCGGGCGTGAGCAGTCCGAACAGCGAGGGTCCTAAAATCACCCCGGCGATCATTTCACCCACCACCTGCGGTTGGTGCAGATAATTACGCCCCAACCAGCCGACCAAACCGCAGGTGGCGAGAATGAAAAACATTTGAAGAAAGAAGATTACCGATAATTGAGCGATGGTCATGACGGGCTACTTTTTTATTGTGTCGAGAGGCGAAGCTTGGAGAGCTGGATTGGACAGTCATAGGAATAACGCTATGGCGCGTGACCAATTGCCGGCAACAAGCAGGATTGTTGCGATTTATAGTGGCTGTTCGTGGCGGCGGCAATTAAAATCCCATAAATTTTGGCTATGGCTAGCACCGCCCAAGATGTGACGACAATCAACGAGATAAAAAGCTATGACGCTGACTGAATTGCGCTACATAGTGACCCTGGCGCAGGAGCAGCATTTTGGCCGCGCGGCGGAAAGCTGTCATGTGAGCCAGCCGACCCTCAGTATCGCGGTAAAAAAATTGGAGGACGAGCTGGGTGTCGCCCTGTTTGAGCGCGCCAAATCGCGGGTTCATCCTACGGCGGTAGGAGAACAAATCCTTGAGCGGGCGCGGCGGATTCTGGAGCAGGCGGCCGATATTCGCGATCTTGCCAATAGCGGCATGGATCAATTGACCGGCCCTCTGTCTGTCGGCGTGCTGCCAACCGTCGGCCCCTATCTGTTGCCGCAGTTCATTCCTCTGTTGCAGCGCCTCGCACCGCAGATGCCTCTGCGTGTGGAAGAAGATTTCGCCCCGGGTTTGGCTAAGAAGTTACGCCAGGGGGATCTGGACGCCCTGATTGTCACAGCGCCGTTCAGCGAAGTGGATGTAGTGACGCAGGTGTTGTTCGAAGAGCCATTCGTGTTGTTGGTGCCTGCCGGCCATGCTCTTGCTGGCAAGGCGGAAATCCAGGCGGAGGATTTGCTGGATCGGGATGTGTTACTGCCGGCGGAGGGCCATTGCATACGCGAGCAGATCCTCACCACTTTCCCATTCCTGCGAACGGCGGCACGCCCTGGGGTGGCAGAGGCGGGATCGCTGGAGAC
>JAEZGT010000348.1 GCA_023416875.1 Pseudomonadota bacterium | reverse complement strand
GTGCGGAAGTGCGCTGGTCATCGTGCAATATTTTTTCCACCCAGGATCACGCCGCCGCAGCCATTGCCGCCGCAGGAATTCCGGTATTTGCATGGAAAGGTGAAACCGAAGAAGAATTCTGGTGGTGTATTGAGCAAACCATTTTGAAGGATGGCAAACCCTGGAACGCCAATATGATTCTCGATGACGGTGGGGATCTGACGCAGATCGTGCACGATAAGTACCACGCAATGCTCGATCATATTCATGGCATTTCCGAAGAGACCACCACCGGTGTACATCGCCTGCTAAAAATGATGCAGGACGGTTCTCTGCGGGTACCGGCGATTAACGTCAACGACGCCATCACCAAATCCAAAAACGACAATAAATACGGCTGCCGCCACAGTTTGAACGACGCTATCAAACGCGGCACCGACCATTTTCTGTCCGGCAAAAAAGCTCTGGTGATTGGTTACGGCGACGTCGGTAAAGGTTCCGCTGCCTCTCTGCGCCAGGAAGGCATGATCGTCAAAGTCACTGAGATTGACCCCATTTGCGCCATGCAAGCTTGCATGGATGGTTATGAAGTCGTGTCACCTTATAAAAATGGCATTAACACCGGCCGCGTGGCAGATATCGACAAAGATTTGTTGGCCAAAACCGATCTCGTTGTCACAGCAACGGGCAATATCAATGTCTGTGATGCCGCCATGCTGCAATCTTTGAAGAGCGGCGCGGTTGTGTGCAACATCGGCCACTTTGACAATGAAATTGACACCGCCTTTATGCGTAAAACCTGGGAATGGGAGGAGATAAAACCTCAGGTTCACAAGGTATATCGCAATCAAGCTACCAATGATCATTTGATTCTGCTCTCCGAAGGCCGCCTAGTGAACCTCGGCAACGCGACAGGACATCCTTCACGCGTTATGGATGGTTCTTTCGCCAATCAGGTTCTCGCCCAAATTTATCTGTACGAGCGCAAATTCGCCGATTTGCCAGAAGCGGAAAAAGCCAAGCAGTTGTACGTGAAAGTATTGCCGAAAAAATTGGATGAAGAAGTGGCAAAAGCCATGGTCGAGGGATTCGGCGGCGTGCTTACCCGCCTGCGTCCTGAGCAAGCCGAATATATCGACGTTGACGTGGACGGACCTTACAAGCCGGACAGCTACAAATACTGATTGAGCAGAATCTTATGAACGACGAATTCCGTCTGAGTTTTGAATTTTTCCCGCCCAAAACCGAACAAGGCAGGAATAATCTGGTGGAAGTGGCGCGCGAGCTTAACCACTTTCAACCGGAATTCTTCTCTGTCACCTATGGCGCTGGCGGCTCCACCCGGGATAACACCAAAAATATCGTACAAACCTTGATGAATTTGGGTTTATCCGTAGCTCCGCATTTGTCTTTTGGTGGCGATGATGAGGCGACCATTCTGACACTACTGCGGGAATACGAAACCATGGGCGTCGAGCGCATTGTCGCGTTGCGCGGCGATCGCCCGTCCGGCATGGGCGGCGGTTCGCAGATGGTTTACGCCAATCAATTGGTGGCTTTTATTCGCGAGCATTTTGCTGAGAAATTCCATTTGGAAGTCGCGGCCTATCCGGAAATTCACCCGGAGGCCAAGAGCTACGACGATGACATCCGCTATTTGAAAGGCAAATTCGACGCGGGCGCGAATTCGGGCATTACCCAATATTTCTTTAACCCGGATGCGTATTTTTATTTTATTGAACAGTGCGCGCGCGCCGGCATAGACCAGCCCATAGTGCCGGGCATTATGCCGATCACCAATTTCAAAAATCTGTCGCGTTTCAGCGATAACTGCGGTGCGGAAATTCCGCGTTGGGTGCGCAAACGCCTCGCGGCCTATGGCGAGGATATGGAAAGCATTAAAGCTTTTGGCCTGGATTTGGTGAGCGAATTGTGTGAAACCCTGCTCGACAATGGCGCTCCTGGTTTGCACTTTTACACTATGAATCAAACCGAACCCACGGCGACGCTGCTGCGCAATCTCGGCCTGGACCCGCAGTGATATGCGCGTACCGCGACTCTATATAAATGCGCCGCTGCAAGCGGGCAGCACCATGCAATTGGACGAGCCGCAGAGCCACTATCTGGGCAAGGTTCTGCGCATGGAGACCGGTCGCGAATTGATCGTGTTCAATGGCGACGGGCAGGAATATCACGCAGTTGTCAGCAAGGTGGACAAACGCGCGGTGGGAATACAGGTGAAGAGCGGCACAGTCGTCAATCGGGAATCGCCGCTGCACACCCATCTCGCCATTGGCATTTCCCGTGGCGAGCGCATGGACTGGGTACTGCAAAAAGCCACCGAACTGGGCGTCACCCAAATTACGCCGCTGTTTACCGAGCGCACGGAAGTGCGCCTGCAAGGCGAGCGACTCGAGAAAAAAATGCAGCACTGGCAGCAGATCACCATCAGCGCCAGCGAACAGTGTCAGCGCAATATCCTGCCGCAATTGTTGCCGGCGCAGGATATTGCTGCCTTTCTACAACAGGCTGATTCCGGTTTGAAATTGGTCTTGCACCACCGCAGCGAACAGACCTTACGGCAGCTGCCCGGTCCCGCGTCCGTAACCTTATTGGTGGGGCCGGAAGGCGGATTGAGTGAGCGCGAGATTAATGCCGCCATCGGCCAATCCGGCTATTCGCCGCTTACCCTCGGACCGCGGGTATTACGCACGGAAACCGCGCCGGTTGCGGCGCTGGTGGCTGTGCAGATGTTATGGGGCGATTTGAGTTAGCCTGATACGCGAGCATTGCTCATAAGATTTTCGACCACCTCTTTAAACCCCTTGCGCGCTTCAATTACCGACGGTCTCTGGTTATGTAAGGCGAGATAGCGAGTCAGCGCGGGGCGGTGATCGAGAGCGACAAAACCGGAAGTGCCATTTAGCCCCGCCAACAGTGCCAAATCGGCCATCGATAATTGGTTCCCATGCACAAATAAGCTCTTTTCATTCTTTCCCGCCAAGGCTTTTTCAAATTCGTCATACATCACTTGAATCTGCCGATTTGCGGTGGCGATGCGCTCCTGATCCTGCTGCTCCACCGGCTTCAAGCTTTGGAAAAATAACAGTGCCGCATTAGACGTGAGGTAAAGATCAGCTAAACGATCTTTCAACCGTACCTGGCGGGCGTCGTCTGGATTCGCCGGGATCAGCTTGGGCACTTGGTAATACTGATCCAACCACTCAATGATGGCCGTGGACTCTGGAATCAATCCGCCGGGCGTTTTTAGACATGGGACTTTCCCCAACGGGGACAACTCGCGATAGCGCTGCCGGGATTCCGGGTCGAA
>JAEZGT010000283.1 GCA_023416875.1 Pseudomonadota bacterium | reverse complement strand
ACACCGAGGGTTCAGATCACGATTTCGGTAAAGACATTATTCCGTCCATTATCGACAGCGGCGATGTGTACGCTTTCCGCTTTCGCGACCAGCAGGGCAATCAGGCTTATTGGCGCGATGTGGGAACGTTGGATGCGTTCTGGGAGGCGAATATGGAATTGGTGTCGCCAACACCTTCGCTCAACCTGTACGACCACCAGTGGCCCATCTGGACTTATCAAACCCAGTTGCCGCCAGCGAAATTTGTTTTCGACGACGATGATCGCCGTGGTTACGCGGTGGATTCCATGGTATCCGGCGGTTGCATTATTTCCGGCGGTACCGTGCGCAAATCCTTATTGTTCTCCGATGTGCGCGTGCATTCCTACACGTTGATCGAAGAATCCGTATTGCTCCCAGAAGTACAGGTGCACCGCTACGCCAAAGTGAAGCGCGCCATCATCGACCGCGCCTGCGAAATTCCTCGCGGTATGGAAATTGGTGTCGACCACGAGCAGGACAGAGCGAGAGGTTTCCGCGTAACGAAAAAAGGTATCACCCTCGTAACTCGGGAAATGCTCGGCCAGCGCGGTGGCGCACTCTGATCGCTGAGTATTAAGTAAGAAAATGACCGGGAACCTGAGAGTCAAAAAAGCAGGTTCCCTTTTTTATGCGCCAACGAAATGTAACGGCGCGCTATTCATAAGTATGTGAGACATGACCATTCAAAAAACCATCTTGATGGTGGCGGCGGAAAACGATGCGCTACCCAATGCAAAAGTCGGCGGTATTGGCGACGTGGTGCGCGATCTTCCCAAAGCGCTGGCGGCGCAAGACTGCATGGTCCACGTCATTATTCCTTCCCACGGATTTTTACAGCGCACCGCAGCGCAGGAGGCGGCGACTTTTCCTGTACTGTTCGGCGATGGTGTTGAGCAGGTAAAAATTTATCGTTGGGATGCGCAGGATGTAGAACCGGGTACTGCGAGTGTGCAGCAGTGGGTGCTGGATCATCCGGGTTTTTATCCCTGTGGCGCTGGCCACATTTATTGCAATGATGGCAATGATCGCCCTTTCGCATCCGATGCCGGCAAATACGCACTTTTCTGCGCAGCAGTGGGGCAGGCGGTGTTGAATGAATGTTTTGGCCACGTCGATATTTTGCATTTGCACGATTGGCACGCGGCGGTGCTGGCGGTATTGCGTGAATACGATCCGCACTATGCGCGTCTCAAAAATATGCGCACGGTTTATTCGATCCACAATTTATCTCTGCAAGGTGTCCGTCCGCTGCGTGGTGATGCCTCCGCGTTGGAAACCTGGTTTCCGCGTCTGCAATACGATCAGGCGGTGATCTGCGATCCGCGGGTGACCCATTGTTTTAATCCCATGCGCGCGGCCATTGCACTGGCCGATAAAGTTCACGCGGTATCGCCCACCTATGCGCAGGAAATTCAACGCCCGAGTCAAACAGAGCTGCATATTTACGGCGGCGAAGGCTTGGAAACCGATCTGGTGGCCGCCGCTAAACAAAACCGGCTGGAAGGCATTCTCAATGGCTGTGAATATCCGGAAGGTGCAGAATATTCGAAGCTGGTCAAAGCACGCCTGACGGCCATTATCGAGGAGGCGATGATGCACTGGGTAGCCAAAAGTGCGGTGATGCTGAGCGTGCATTGGATCGCACGGGAGCGCCTGCAGCAGTGGTGCGCCCAACGCGAGCGCGGATTGTTAATGACGGCCGTCGGCCGAGTCACCGAGCAAAAAGTGCGGCTGTTGCGCCACCCGATCAATTACGCTGGCAAATATCAGCCGGTATTGCGCCATCTGCTGGAAATGCTGGGAGATAAAGGTGTTTTCCTGATGCTTGGCAGCGGCGATGCCGACTATGAAAAATTCCTGCAGGAAATAAGCGCGTATTACCCGAATTTTATTTTTCTGCGCGGCTATTCCGACGAGCTCTCCCGCGCGCTTTACAGCTCGGGTGATTTATTTGTGATGCCGAGCTCCTTTGAGCCCTGCGGTATCAGTCAGATGCTCGCCATGCGCGCTGGTCAGCCCTGTTTGGTACACGGAGTTGGCGGTCTGAATGACACGGTGATCGATGGGGTGAGCGGATTTGTCTTCCGCGGCGCCAGTGGCGACGAGCAGGGCGTGCAAATGTTGGAGTGCTTTCGCGAGATTCTGGCGATGCATGAGGAAAATCCGAAAAAGCTGCAAGCCATCGGCAAAGCCGCCGCAAAAGCGCGTTTTACTTGGGAAGCGGCGGCAGTGGAATATCTGCAGAAACTCTATTAAATGGGCTCAGCCGCGTGACTGATCTGCAGCGATTACTCAGCGGCGGTGATCGGCGCTCCATAGGTGCGGCCAATCAAGTGGTACCTATGGTGCTGGCGGAGCCGGCACTGGTTGCGCAGGTTTTTGCCGGGTTCACCAGTGACGATCCGGTGCTGCGCATGCGCTGCGCGGACGTGGCGGAAAAGGTGACGGCACAACAACCGGAATTGTTGCAGCCGTACAAGCGGGACCTGCTCAACCAATTTGCTCTGATCGAGCAAAAGGAAGTGCGCTGGCATATAGCGATGATGCTGCCGCGACTCGCATTGACCCGCCAGGAAGAGGAGAAGGTTCTGGGGATATTACGCAGCTATTGCGAGGATTCCAGCAGCATCGTCAAGACCATGGCGATGCAGGCCATGGCGGATCTCTGTCTGAAAAATCCTGCGTTGCGGGACACCGTTGCACATCACCTAAGTGAACTCATGCAAATCGGTACGCCCGCTATGCTGGCGCGAGGGAAAAAGCTGCTCGCGCTTTTGGCGCGGCAGCGGGGATGAGAAATATCAGGCGTGTTTGGAAGATGCCGCCGATTTTTCTGCGGTGCTCTCTTTGCGACGTGCGGCGGCGCACATCACCCAAAGAGTGAAAAGCGGAATCAGCAGCGGAAACAGATAAGGATGCAGAATACTCACTACAATCAGCCCCACCAACGCCATGGCGCCCAGCAAAATCAATCCCCAACCAGAAGTGATCATATAAGTGATAAACAGGGCCGCACCAAAAATGGCGGTGGCGACAACCAGGGTATTCATGCCGCCGAAAAGGCTTTTAAACGAGGCGCTTAATTGCGCGGTATTGATGGACAAGGCAGGTAATAGAACAAACCATGCCAGCGCGAGTATCGCGACGTAAATCATAAAGCGAATGGGTTTTTGCACCTTGAGTCTCCTATATATCACGGCGCCTGTGGCGCTCATTATGGGTTTGAAACGCAGCGTAATACTGGGTATTCCACACGTGCGGAAGCCACTACGTATTGTTTCGCAACAATCAAAATCAGGTGATACAGCGGGAAAAACAATCGAACACAAAGCCAGTCATTATTATTTATTGTGTTAACAGTATAGATACTTTTGGCTAAGGCAACGCTCAATTATCCGGCTAATTTTGCACCAAAGGCGCAAAAAGCCGCTGTATTTAACCACCGCCGCGAGCGGAAAACAACCGACGGTAGACGGCAAAGGTTATTTTGAAAGTAAAAAGCAGGAAGCCCCTGATGTAATCGTGGGAATGGCGAAAAAATAAGCGATGATTTGGGTCGTTACAGCCCTAAATCCGCCCCTTTTGCAGCACACCTACCGCCAGAGTGGCAGCGGAAGTACGGTTTTCCACCCCAATCTTTTTAAACAGTTGTTCGAGATGTTTATTAATGGTACGGGGGCTTAAATCCAGAATCTGGGCAATTTCTCGATTGGTCTTGCCCTTGGCCACCCACAGCAGCACCTCAGCCTCACGGCTGGTGATGGCAAAGCGTTGTTTCAATTGTTCGCATCCGTCGTTCTCGTCTTCATTAACAAGACGCAATAAATATTCATCGTCGCCGGTGGTGCCTACCAATATCCATTTTAAGGTGGCGCCGCCTGCGGCCATCTGCAATTGGCCACCTTCCGGGGGATTGTGTTTAAGCCAGTGGCTGAGCGGCTCGGCGAGCTGTAATTGTCTCCAGCCGCCGGGACATAATCGCTCCAGATAGTGATTCACTTGTGGCGTCGCCCAGCGCAGCTCACCGCGCCGGCTGACCGCGCAGAGATTTTGTCCGGCGCTGTCAAGAGCGGTTTGAGCGCTGAGGGTGGTGCGCGCGTTATTGAGATGCACCTTAATGCGCGCAATCAATTCCAGCGGGTTGATCGGTTTGGTCACATAGTCCACACCGCCGGCGGCAAAACCTTTGACGATACTGTCGGTATCGGCGAGACCGGTCATAAAAATCACCGGAATATTCTGCAATTCCAAATCGCGTTTTAAATGTTCGCAGGTGGAGAAGCCATCCATATTCGGCATCACGGCATCGAGCAAAATAATATCCGGATGCATTTTGCGTGCTATATTGAGCGCCTGTCGTCCCTCCAAGGCGACCAGTGTGGTCATGCCGGCCTGTTCGAGTGCGTCATTTAACATGCCCAATGTCTCCGGTGAATCATCTACCACCAGGACAAGATTGTGCGAAGAATTCAAATTCATAAAAACATCATGTAATGAATGGGCGTTACATCAACGCAGTGCACGGATGGTCTTCATCAAACCGTCCAAATCGACGCGGTCGGCGTAATGGCGAAAATGTTGCACAAGCTGCATATTGGCTGTTCGCTGTTGCTCCATGCGATTAATCAGCTCGCGAATTTTGCCGAGCGCTCCCACTTCTGCCCAGCCAACCAGTTCGTCGAGAATCTCGTCATCGGGTAAATGGGTAAATTTAAGCGGCGCTGGTGCCGCGATCGGCTCCGGTTCATAACGCCAGGTTAAATTCAAATGCTGGCCGAGCTTTTCCAGAAGATTTTCCAGGCGCACTGGTTTAATGAGATAGCTGTCATAACTCGGATGGGATTCCACTGGAGGCGCGTCTTCGTTGGCGTTGGCGGAGACCATAATAACCGGCTGCTTGAAATTCATCATGCGCAGAGCTGTCGCCAATTGCGGACCGTCCATGCCGGGCATACGTCGGTCGATTAAAAATGCGTCCGGTGAAAAGGTGTGAATAATATTCAAACAGGCTTCCGCATCCGGTACTTCCACCACAACAAATCCCAATGGATTGAGTAAGTCCTGCATCAGTCCGCGATGGGCGGCGTCGTCGTCGACCACCAACAGCGAACGTTTGGCTCCCATATAGCCGAGAATTTTTTTGATTTTTGCCGCTTCCGCCTGCCGCTGAAAAACCCGCGCCAGCATCAGCCAGACGGAAAATGTCGTGCCGCCATCTTGATTGGCCGTCACGTTTAAATCACCGCCCATAATGTCCACCAATAATTTGGTGATGGTTAAACCCAAGCCGGTACCGCTCACTGCGGGCCTTCCCGGTAGGCGGATGCGTTCGAAAGGTTTAAAAATTCGTTCCAATTCGCTTTCCGGTATGCCCACACCTGTGTCGCGCACACGGATTTCCGCCACTTGGTTGCGATAACGAATGCTCAGCTCCACCTCGCCCGTGGGGGTGAATTTAACCGCGTTGGATAACAGATTGATCAGAATCTGGCGCACGCGCTTTTCATCGCCCTGCACCAAGTCTGGCAATTGGGTGAGGCGTTGGTAATGGAAATTCAGACCTTGTTCTTGGGCTTGCAACCTGAACATATCGACGATTTGATTCATCATCGCATTTAGATTGAATACGTCCTTTTGAATTTCCAATCGGCCAGCTTCGATTTTCGAAATATCCAACAATCCCTCAATCAAGTCCGTGAGATGCTCCGCACTGCGCTGAATGACTTTGACCTGGTGTTTTTTCTGCAAAGGAATTTGTTCGTCCTGGTCGAGCAGCTGCGCGTAACCGAGAATGGCATTTAAGGGAGTGCGCAATTCATGGCTGATACCGGTGAGATAGCGGCTTTTGGCATT
>JAEZGT010000271.1 GCA_023416875.1 Pseudomonadota bacterium | reverse complement strand
GGCATAACCCGGTAACAAACGCGCTTGCAACCAGGATGTGCGCATTTCAAACCAAGCCAGCCCAAACACAGTAGAAAATAATAATGCAGGAGGCAGCAGCCAGCGCCAACGACGACTAGAATTTAGGGGTCGAGGTGGCCCAGCGAGTTCAAAGTGGTATTGGTCTTCGAGACACAGTCCGCTATTTGCCTCTTCGGCGTGGCGATCCTGCTGAAAATGTTTCATATTTATACTGCTGTACGTTGAGGAAAGCACAACTACTAACAAAAGTAGTCACTCCCCCCTGGCAGTTCCACCTTTTTGCGAGATATTTTTTTGTGTTGATTCGTAGTTTCGTTCTGTCCCTGTCGTTGATATTGCCTACCTTTGTCCACGCGCAATCCACGCCGGATCCCGCCAAGTTGCAACTCGCGTCAGTACACGCTCTGGTAATGGATTTGGACACCAGCGAAATTTTGTACGAACGCAACCCTGACTCGATTGTGCCGATTGCTTCGGTTACCAAGATGATGACCGCGCTGGTGACGCTGGATGACATAAAAAATGCGCCGCTGGATGAATGGATTGCAGTGGATATTTCGCAAACCAAAGAAATGAAAGGCGTGTTTTCCCATGTGCGCATCGGCAGCGAATTAAAACGTCGCGACATGCTGTTATTGGCGCTGATGGCCTCTGAAAACCGCGCCGCCGCCACCCTCGCCCACCACTATAGCGGCGGCTACGACGCTTTTATTCAAGCCATGAATGACAAAGCCAAGGTACTGGGAATGAGCAACAGTTATTTTGTTGATCCTACGGGTTTGTCACCGCTGAACGTTTCCACTCCCCGTGATTTGGCACGCCTGATACAAGCATCAGCAAAGGACCCTTTAATCGCGGAGCTCAGCACCACGCCAAAAAAAGATATGGTATTCCGCGCGCCGAAACACGTTCGCGCGTTCTACAACACCAACCCGCTGGTGCGCACCAACAGCTGGACTATAGACGCGAGCAAAACCGGCTTTATCAATCAAGCGGGCCGTTGCCTGGTATTACAGGCGGAAATTCAAAAACGGCATTTGGCCATAGTGTTGTTGGATTCCTTCGGAAAACACTCTCATATCGGTGACGCAGGCCGGGTAAGGCGCTGGCTGGAAACCGGCAACGGCGGCACCGTGCACCCGAGCGCGCTGGCCTATGCAAAACAACGCCAACAGAAATTGCTGCTGGCGAGCAAAGACATAGCGACGGAAACCCATTAAGTCTCAACTCTTTCCCCTGATATCGGCCTTGGCGGTGTTACCTAAGGCCGATTTGATTTCACATCGCCATCTAACCCACCACTTACATGAACAGTTGAGCAGGAATTTCTGCCTCTTGCGGCATGGCGTAGTGCTTGCAGCCTATCAATATCACGAGAGTAAGATGGGTAATCGCAAGCATGGCCAGCCTCGAAACATACCATCGCAAGCGCAATTTCACGCGCACACCGGAACCTGCCGGTTCAATCGAGGAAATGTTGGATCGGGCAGATTCTACAAAGGGTGGCAAATTCGTTATTCATAAACACGCTGCGAGCCGTTTACATTACGACTTGCGCCTGGAGCAGGACGGAGTATTGACGAGCTGGGCAGTTCCGAAAGGGCCGAGTTTGGTTCCAGGCGAAAAACGGCTTGCGGTAAAGGTTGAGGATCACCCGCTCGATTACGGCGATTTTGAAGGCACTATTCCCCCGGAAGAATACGGCGGCGGCACAGTCATGTTGTGGGACAGGGGCCGCTGGGCTCCGCTGGAAGCAGAAGGTCGCAAGAAAAGAAAGGAAGAGCGCATCGACTTCGTCCTCGCGGGGGAAAAGCTCCATGGTTTATGGACCTTGGTACGCACCTCAGGCCGCGACCCTAAAACGTCCAATCACTGGATGCTGATCAAGCGTCACGACAATATCAGTGACAGCAGCGAATTAACGGATCTCAGCGTCGCAA
This sequence comes from Pseudomonadota bacterium, assembly GCA_023416875.1. Lineage (GTDB taxonomy): Bacteria > Pseudomonadota > Gammaproteobacteria > Pseudomonadales > Cellvibrionaceae > UBA5868. Next base: position 695 of record JAEZGT010000271.1, on the reverse strand, counting down.
CTGGACGCACCATGGAAGAAATCGCCAACGGCAGCAAACCACCGAAGTCATCATCAAAAAGCAAGAAGAAAAAAACGCAGCGACGAAATGAATTTCAGTTGGAACTTAAGTCCATCTCCGGCGCTACCAAAAAAAATCTGCCGCAAAAACCTTCCGCTACACTGGCAAGTCCCGTAAAAGAAGCGCCCGAAGGCGATGACTGGCTGCATGAGATCAAATTCGATGGTTATCGCATCTTGGCCCGGATACAAAAGGGCGAGGTACAACTGATCAGTCGCAATGGCAATGATTGGACGCGACGATTTCCGGAAATTCGCCAATGGTTGGAAAAACTTTCGGTAAAGGATGCGATTCTTGATGGCGAAATTATCGCCCTGGCGGATGATGGTACCAGCAGCTTTCGCAATTTGCAGGAAGCACTCTCCGCCCATGACACCCGCGGCCTGGTCTATCAGCTTTTTGATCTGCTGCATTTAAACGGCCACGACCTTTCTAGCATGCCGCTGCAACAACGCAAGCAAATTCTGCAGCAGCTTGCGCTTGCAGGTTTTCCCGAGGAGTCATCGCTGGTGCGCTACACCGATCATATTATCGGCCACGGCCCCGAATTTTTTCAGCAGGCCTGCCAGCTCGGCCTGGAAGGCATTATTTCCAAAAAAATCGACAGCCACTATCGCGCCGGCCGAGGCAATATC
>JAEZGT010000030.1 GCA_023416875.1 Pseudomonadota bacterium | reverse complement strand
TCATACACCACCGATACTTACGGTTTGAATTTCAGCTTTGGTTATCCAATTTCCGAAATTCAGCGCCTCAATTATGTTTTGGGCTACAGTCACCTAAGCGTCAAAACCGGCGGTTATACGGTACAGGAAATTCGCCGCACACCATTTGATCTGGATCTGAGCAATTACCCTCAGTATGTGCGGCAGCAGGATATTGCGAATTTCCGTCAGTACCCTGGTGGCATTATTGAGGACGTAAGTTTACCGACAGGGCTGGTTACTGCGGAGATGCTCACCAGTACGCCCCCCGGATTTGTCGATCTCAACGGCGATGAGTTCGACACCTTCACAATGGGATTGAGCTGGCTGCGCAGTACTCTGAATCGCGGCATTCTCGCCACCCGCGGCAGCAAACAGACGCTGTCACTGGATATAACTGTGCCTGGTAGCGATCTCGAATACTTTACCGCGCAATATGATGGTCAGGTATACGTGCCTTTGACTCAGTCCCTGACAATGCGCTTCCGCACCTCCCTGGGCTATGGTGATGGTTATGGCGATATGGATCGCCTGCCATTCTTCAAAAATTTCTACTCCGGTGGTTTTGGCTCTGTGCGTGGTTTCCGTCGCAGTTCCCTCGGTCCACAAGCTTCCGCCCCCGGTTTCTACATTAGCCAGCCTACAGATTATGTGGCGCGTGATAGCAACGGAGACGGGATAAAGGATACCCATGATAGATTCGGCAATGCTTATGTCTTATGTGACAGTGCAGTTCCCGATTACGCGGGACGGCAAGCATGTCAGCCGGGGGAGCTAATGCGTTCCTATACCACCGTCAATACCCGAAATCGTGCGTTTGGCGGCAATATGTTGGTGGAATTTGGCGCGGAGTTGATTTTCCCGCTGCCATTCATTGACGATCAACGTTCTTTCCAGACTTCACTTTTCCTTGATGTTGGGAACGTGTTCGATACCGAGTGTGCTGAGACACAAATCAGTTGTACCAGTTTTGATGCAGATGAATTACGCGCTTCGGTTGGCATAGGCTTGAATTGGCTGTCGCCAATGGGGCCTCTGACGTTTAGCCTTGCGAAGACTTTGAAGCACAACGAAGACGATGATCGTGAAGCATTTCAGTTTTCTTTGGCCGCACCTTTATAAGGTGTGGTGATCCAAACACATCCGCTGCTGCCTGGGGCTGACGGTGGTATTACAAAACTTTTAGGAGTGTGAAATATGATGTCAGTCAGAATACTGTTGACGGGATTCATTTTGGGCTTGGCCCAATTGACTTACGCAGCCGGCGCGACAAAGGTCGCAGTGCTGGACGTGGAGGCGCTGATTCTCAGCTCCGAAGCGGGCAAAGGTGGTATGGCGCAACTGGAAAAAAATGCCGAATATGCGGCTTTGAAAGCGAGGTTTGACAATCTCGAAGCGGAATTGAAAACACTGGATGAGCAAGGCAAAAACCAGGGGTTAACCTGGGGTGAAGACAAAAAGAAAGAACATGTGGAGAAAATGACAGAGGTTGCTAACGATCGGCGCGAAACCATAGCGAAGCTGAGTCGCGGTCAGGAAATGGTCTATATGCAGCTGCTTAACGGATTGCAGCCCGCTATTTCAAAGGCGCTGAACGCTGTTATGGCTGCTGAAGGTATAGACCTGGTTCTTGATAGCAAAGCTGCGGTACATCGTTTGGGCAGCGCTGATATCACTCCCATGGTGTTGGAACGGCTGAACAAGATCAACGCGGAAGCTGCGGAAGCAGCGAAAAAGGCCGCCCCTGCAAAAGACGCGAAAGCAAAGAAAAACTGACGTAGAATTAACCAGTTTATTTGCGGCGTAGCAAAAATCTTTTGTGTCGACAGGCCCGGCTTCGGGCCTTTGTCTTTTACATAGATACACACTGATCGGGGCAGTGGCGGCGATGACAACGAGTTTTACTCTGAAACAAGTTGCGGACTACCTTCAGGCGAGTTGGAGCGGCAATCCTGCCGTAACGGTCACCGGTATTGCCAACCTCGCCCGCGCAGAGCCTCATCACCTTTCGTTTCTCAGCAAGAAGCAATATTTGTCTTATCTAAACGATACCCGGGCTGGAATCGTTATTGTGCAAGATGCTGTGGAAGCGCCGGATAGGCTAAATTTACTTCGTGTGTCAGATCCGTATTTGGCGTACGCCAAAGTGTCAAAACTGTTCAACCGCCGGCAGCCGCAGGCGCCCGGTATTCATCCGACGGCGGCGGTTCATCCCGGCACCCGTATTCCGACCTCTGTTTCCATTGGGCCTGGATGCAGCATTGCTGAAGATGTAGTTCTCGGTGAGGGCACGGAAATAATGTCAGGCGCTGTTATTGGTGCGGGCAGCCGTTTGGGGGCCAACTGCCTCATTTATCCGAATGCGGTGATCTATCACGATGTGGTGTTGGGTGACCGTGTTGTAGTGCATTCCAACGCCGTTATAGGCGCAGACGGTTTTGGTTTCGCACGCAGTGAAGCGGGATGGACCAAAATCTACCAGTTAGGCGGCGTGCGCATCGGTGACGATGTTGAGATTGGGGCGAGTTCCACCATTGATCGAGGGGCCATAGATGACACGGTTATTGGTGATGGGGTGATTATTGATGATCAGGTTCACATTGCCCATAACTGCATCATTGGCCGCAACACCGCTATTGCAGGTTGTGCGGGAATTGCCGGCAGTACGGAAATCGGGGCCAATTGCACCATCGGCGGACTGGTGGGAATAGGCGGTCATTTGAAAATCGCCGATAACGTCCATTTCAATGGCAGCACAGTCGTTACCAAGTCTATTCCAGCTCACGGCGTCTATTCGTCTGGTACCGTAGTGCAGGAGGTGCACACGTGGCGCAGAAATGCGGTGCGCTTTGGGCAGCTTGACGAGTGGGTGGAGAGAATCAAAGCGTTGGAAAAAATCGTCAATCAGCAACCTGCTGATAGCGACAAAAAATAAGTAGGCAGGCATCTGTCAGATTCACGCGCCTAACAGGGTTTGTGTAGGCGTCGCAATACAAAATTCTATTTGGGGTTAGTCGTATGATGGATGTTCAGGAAATTCGGCGTTATCTGCCGCATCGTTATCCATTCCTGTTGCTCGATCGCGTGGTCGATTTGAAGGAGGGCGAGTCCATCGTCGCGTACAAGAACATCACCGTTAATGATGATGTTTTTAACGGACATTTTCCGAATCATCCGGTTTTTC
>JAEZGT010000079.1 GCA_023416875.1 Pseudomonadota bacterium | reverse complement strand
GGAAATGCCGGATCGTGCCAGCGGCGGGCCAGCCAAGCGGCGTAGTGCATCAAGCGTAGGGTGCGCAGACTTTCGATTAAATTCAGTTCGCGCGGATGAAATTCGCAGAACATCTCATAACCGTCTATCACGTTCGCTAATTGCGCCAGGCGGCGCGGGCGCTCGCCGGAGAGCAGCATCCATAAATCCTGAATCGCCGGGCCGTTACAAGCATCATCAAGGTCGACAAAATTCGGTTTGTCGTCGCGCCACAAAATATTGCCCGGATGGCAATCGCCGTGAAGGCGTATGGAGGTGTAAGGCGTGCGTTGAAAAATCTGTTTGATTTGAGCGAGCAATTGTTCGGTGATGGTTTCGTAAGCCGCGCGCACGCTCTGCGGAATGAAATGCTGCTGTAACAAAAATTCGCGGCTCGCATCGCCCATGCGTTCGATAGACAAATCCACCCGGTGCTGAAATTTCTGGCTCTTTCCCAGGGCGTGGATCCGGCCGAGATATTGCCCCAGAGTGAACAGGGTGTCGTCGTTATCCAGCTCCGGCGCGTGACCGCCGCGGCGAGGGTAAAGCGCGAAGCGGAAATTGTCATGGTGGAAGAGGGTGGTGCCGTCGATTTCCAGGGGCGGCACTATGGGTACCTCGAGCTGTTCCAGTTCGATACTGAAGCGATGCTCCTCCAGAATCTGCTCGTCGCTCCAGCGCTCGGGCCGATAGAATTTGGCGATCAGCGGCTGTTTATCGCGCCCCTCCAGTCCCACCTGATAAACCCGGTTTTCGTAGCTGTTGAGCGGATAAATCCGCGCATCGCTGGCGAAACCGAGGGTTTCTACTGCGGCTAACACCAGGTCGGGCGTGAGATTGTTAAAAGGAGGGTCTTGCTGCTGGGGATCCATACGGCTTCCGACGGGCGGGTAAATGAGGCGCGATTATAGCCCCAAGCACCCGGCGGAAACGATGGCGCGTCAGGTTTGAGCCGGCGCTTGACTGCCTGGAAGCGCTGTGGAAGGCGCGATTTCACAGCGATTTTTGCCTCTGTGTTTGGCTTGGTACATGGCCTCATCCGCGCGCTGCACGGCTGCTTCGAGATCGGCGGTGGAGGAGTCCACCATACAGATGCCTATGCTGCAGGTCATTTGCAAAGTCAGGTCGCCATTGAGCATGCGGTGCTCAGCAATCGCGGTGCGGATACGCTCACCAAAAGCCAGGGTGTCCTCCGGCGGCACATTGACTGAGACCACAATAAATTCATCGCCACCGGTGCGGAACAGACGATCGCCGTCACGCAGAGTGTTTTGCACGACACGGGCAAATTCCGCCAACGCCTGATCGCCGATCTTGTGGCCGTAGGTGTCGTTGACGGTTTTGAAATCATCGATATCCAGCAGCATCACACAGAAGGAAAAATCCGATTTGCGCAGAGCATGCAGATTGACGCGGCGGCAGAAATCTTCAAATTCGCTGCGATTTTCCGCCTGAGTGAGAGCGTCTATGCTGGCTTTCTTCTCCAGGTTGCGGATTTTGTCATCGAGTTTTTCGATATTTTTTACCAACGCAATTACCAGAATCTGGTCACCCTCCTGCGCTTTTTTGCTGAGTGTCACCGCCACCGGAACTTCGCTGCCGTTTTGATGTTGCAATTGCAAGCGGTCCGACAGCTTTACGGAGGAGCTTTCCGGTTCTTTATGCAGGTAGCGCTGCATCAGATTTTCCAGATCACCCCGCCGGCTTTCGGGCAACAGCTGCACCAAGGTCATGTTGCAAAGCTCGTGCGGGCTGTAACCGAGAATGCGCTGGGCGCCGGAATTAGCATGCAAAATCTTCAGATTGCCGTCGAATAAAAGAATCGCGTCCGCAGAGATTTCCAGCAACTCGTGAATCTGGTTTTTTAATTGATTGCTGCGGCTGCGCTCCTGCAGCAACTGGCGAAACCAGTGGTCGAGCAAAATGGTGTGATGGGCGAGAGCGCTGGCGATGATCAAGGTGGAAAAGAGACAGAAAATGGCAATGCCGACCCCGGTGCCGATCCAACCCTGTTGCACACCATGGTTGAGCACACTGCCCAGACACAGCGGCAGAATCAGCACGATCAAAAACAGCCAGCGGAAATTGCGCGCGTTGCGAGTATTGCGGTTCAACAGTCCTGCGGCGCCTTTACTTTTGGTCAGCAGCGAAATGGCAAAAAAGAACAACAGGAAATTCAAACAGGAATGCAGCGGCATGGTGCCGAGAGAAGGGGTTTTGACCACTTCATCGGGCGCAAAGACATAGCTGAAAAACACAAACAAGGGAATCGCCAGAAACGCGGTGACAAGGATGTCATAGACATTGATGTGCCGATGTGGATAGGTATCGTGCACCGCCAGCATGGCGCCGCCCAGGACAAAACTCACAGCAGTGCCTGCTGCCATGCGCCCTGGGTTAACCGGCGTCCACGGGTCAGCAAACAATAATTCATCCACCGGTCTGCCCCAGCCCATCAAATACTCAAGCACAGTGAAGGTGCCCAACACCATCACCGCCAAGCCGCAGCCGGTCGTCAGCCTGGGTTTATGCAACCAGATGCCCAGCACGCCGGTCATCAACACCAAAAACCCCAAGGCCGAGTTCACCTTCATAGAGGTGGTGCCGATCATAAAAGTGGTGATATGGAAGGCGCCGGTAAGCCAGCCGTAGAGCACAATCACGCTGATCGCGCCCATGGCGAACAGCATCAGCAGGGCCAGCTGAGCCCGTGCGGGGTTGTGGGGAATGTCATTCATGGGGAGCGCTGCCCTTCCTGGTGTGGCCAATACTTATGTCCGTTAAGTATTGTTGGTGGGTCACGATTGTGCAATTTGGGAGGCAGCCGACCCTAACTTAGGCCGGCGAAGGGGATCGAGCTTTATTGGCGCTGTTCCTTCAGCTTCTGGATAAGCGCGATGGTTTCAGGGGTGTACTCGATGCGGATGTGGGATAGGAAGTCATCGAATGCGTCGAGCTTGAATTGTTGGAGCAGTTCTTCGCTGTAGGGGTTAGCCCGGTCGTCATAGTAATGCAGTGACACGAAATTGAAGCTGATTCGCAGCGTATATTGACGCCCCAACGGAAAGAATGCAGATGGGACCGGATATTTTTGACCGCCACCTTTGGCAAATTGAGCTTGTAAGCCATCAAGTAGATCTCGTGGGATCGCCTTCAAGAAGTAGTTGTTCTCCTCCGATGGCCAATACGCGCGTCCCTTTGGGGGGGACATCGCGTGATGTTCTTTCAGGCCAGAAAGCAAATCGTTGCGGAAGCTTAGGTTGTTAAGAGAAAAGCAGCTGGCTGTTTCTTTGTCGCTATTTTTCACAACTACAAGTTTTAGTACCACATGCGCTATATCAT
>JAEZGT010000009.1 GCA_023416875.1 Pseudomonadota bacterium | reverse complement strand
GGAGGAATCCCGCGCGCTGGTACTGAGCAAGCAGCAAAACCGGCCGGCATTGGAATTTCCGGAAAACTTGCCCGTCAGCGCCCGGCGTGAAGAAATCGCCCGCGAAATTCTCGCCCATCAGGTGGTTATCCTCGCGGGTGAAACCGGCTCCGGTAAAACCACGCAGCTCCCGAAGATCTGTCTGGAAATCGGTCGCGGTATTTATGGGCTGATCGGCCATACACAACCGCGTCGGATCGCCGCCAGTACAGTGGCGAGCCGCATTGCTGAAGAGCTAAAGGTTCCATTGGGAACCTCTGTGGGTTTTCAGGTGCGTTTTACCGACCAGGCCCAGCCCGGCTCCCCTTTCAAATTGATGACGGACGGAATTCTGCTGGCCGAGATTCAAAACGATCCGCTGTTGTTGCGTTACGACACTTTGATTATCGATGAAGCCCACGAACGCAGTCTGAATATCGATTTTCTGCTGGGCTATCTCAAACAGATATTGCCCAAGCGCCCCGATTTAAAATTAATTGTCACGTCCGCCACTATCGACGTGCAGCGGTTTTCCCGCCATTTCAACGACGCACCGATTTTGGAAGTATCGGGTCGTACCTATCCGGTGGACATTTTCTATCGCCCCTGGACCGGTGAGTTGGAGGATCAGAGTCAGGCGATTATCGAAGCGATTCAAGAAATTCTCACGCTGCCGAATTCCGGTGCCGGCGATATTCTGGTTTTTCTCGCCGGTGAGCGGGAAATTCGCGAAACTGCATTGGCGCTGCGCAAAGCGGAATTTCCCCATCTGGAAGTGTTGCCACTGTACGCGCGCCTGAGTCTCGCCGAACAAAATCGCGTATTTCAAAGCCATAAAGGGCGGCGCGTGGTGTTGGCGACCAACGTGGCGGAAACCTCCATTACCGTGCCTGGAATCGGTTACGTCATAGATCCGGGATATGCGCGCATCAGCCGCTACAGCGTACGCACGAAAGTGCAACGTCTTCCTATCGAGCCGATTTCCCAGGCCAGCGCTAATCAGCGCGCCGGTCGCTGTGGTCGCGTCAGTAACGGTGTGTGCATTCGCTTGTATGCGGAAGAGGATTTTATTCAGCGTCCGGAATTCACTGACGCGGAAATTCTGCGCACCAATCTGGCGTCGGTGGTATTACAGATGTTGCATCTGGGCATCGGCGATATCCGCAAATTTCCTTTTGTCGAACCGCCGGATTCCAAATACATCAGCGATGGTTACCGCCTGTTGGAAGAATTACAGGCGGTGGACAACAAAGGCCACCTCACGCCCGTAGGCCGACAGCTCGCCAGCCTGCCGCTCGATCCGCGCTTGGCGCGCATGGTGCTGGAGGGGCAGCGCCAGGGCGCGCTGCGTGAAGTGTTGATCATCGTTGCCGCGCTGACGATTCAGGATCCGCGGGAGCGCCCGGCGGAAAAACAACAAGCGGCGGACGAAAAACACCGGCGCTTCTGGGACGACAACTCGGATTTTCTCGCCTATTTGAATTTGTGGAATTACGCCGAACAGCAGCGTCAGGATTTGTCGCAAAACCAGTGGCGCAAACAGAGCGCGCGGGAATTTCTCTCGCATCTGCGCCTGCGGGAATGGCGTGAGCTGCACCACCAGATTCGCTTGGCGTGCAAGCCACTCAACTTTAAGGAAAATCAGGAGCCGGCTTCTTATCCCGCATTGCATAAAGCGCTGCTCGCGGGGCTGCTCGGCAATATAGGGCTGAAAAACGACGAGCCTGGTGACTTGCAATATCTCGGCGCGCGCAATCGCAAATTCTCGATTTTCCCCGGTTCATCGCAATTCAAGAAAAAACCGCGCTGGTTGATGGCGGCGGAATTATTGGAAACCTCCAAGCTGTTCGCCCATAGCGTTGCCAAAATCGAGCCCGAGTGGATTCAAGAACTCGGTAAACATTTGTTGAAACATCACTATTACGAGCCGCACTACAACAGCAAAAGTGGACAAGTGGTGGCCTATGACCGGATTACGCTGTTCGGTTTGACTCTGGCCGACAAAAAAACGGTCAACTACAGCCATATCAACAGTGTCGGGGCGCGGGAAGTCTTTATTCGTGTGGCGCTGGTGGAGGGCGCTTTTGGTCAGCATCCGTCGCGGCAGCAGCGCAATCCGAAAGCACCAGTCAAGGAGGATTTCTTTCTCTACAACTTGCGCCAAGTAGCGGAGGTGCAGGATCTCGAAGCCAAATCGCGCCGCAAAGATATTCTGGTGGATGATGAAGTGATTTACCGCTTTTACGATGAGCGTATTCCGCCTCATGTCGTGAATTTCGCCGGCTTTGAACACTGGCGTAAAGAAGCGGAAAAAAAACAGCCGGAGCTGCTGCACATTCCCCGGGAATTATTGATGCAGCACGGCGCTGCGGATATCACCGAAGCGCAGTTTCCTTCGAGCATGACTATTGAGGGAATGACGCTGCCGCTCACCTATCATTTCGAACCGGGCCACGCCGACGACGGTGTCAGTATTGGCGTGCCCGCCAGTGTGCTGCATACGCTGCCGGAAGCGCGTTTGGAATGGCTGGTACCAGGATTTTTGCGAGACAAATGCATCACCCTGATCAAAAGTCTGCCGAAACAATGGCGCAAACAATTTGTGCCTGTGCCGCATTACGTCGACCAGATAATGCCGAGGCTGAAACCGGGCAACCAACCCTTGTTGCAGGCATTGCAACACGAGTTGGAGCGTCTGCTGGGCAAGCCCATGCCCAAAGATCTCTGGCAGGGTGTCGAGCTGGATCCGTTCTACCAGATGAATATTCAGGTGGTCGATGAGCGCGGCAAAATTCTCGACCGCAGTCGCGACCTGCAAACCCTACGCGAGCGCTATCGCAGCCACGTGCAGAACACGCTGCAAAAAGTGGGCGAAAATATTGAGCGCGATGCCATCACCCAGTGGGACTTCGGCGCGCTGGAAACCTCTCGCACATTAAAACGCGGCTCCGTGCAGGTACGCGCATTCCCCGCGTTGGTGGTGGAAAAGCAGGGGGTGGCCTTGCGCTTGCTGGATAATCCGCTGGACGCTCAGCAGCACAGCGTGCGCGGAGTGGTGGCGCTGTTGCAGACGCAATTGGCAACGACTGTTAAATATCTACAAAAGGATTTATTGAAAAATAAGGACATGGCACTGAGCATCATGAATCTCGGCCGCCGCGATGAAGTGGTGCAGGACCTGATCAACGCTGCTGTTTATCGAGCCTGTCTCGAAGGATTTGCTCTGCCGCGCGATGCAGAAGCCTTTGCGGCGGCGGTTGCCCGTGGCAAAAATACACTGGTGCCGCTGGCCAACCAATATGAAACCTGGCTGTTGCAAGTCTTGGATTTGGTGGTACAGATCCGCAAAAAAATGAAATCCACCGCCAATGCTTTGGCGCTTGCCGCGACATTTGCGGATATTCAGCAGCAGCTCGATCATTTGTTCTACAAGGGCTTTGTGAGTCAGGAACCTTGGGAGTGGCTGGAGCAATATCCACGCTATTTGAAAGCAATTTTGCTGCGTTTGGAAAAAGCGCCCATGGATATTCAGAAGGACAAAGTCGGCAGTCGACAATTGCAACAATATTGGGAAAAACATCAGGCACGCCTGCAAAAGGACGGCGATGCACTTTATCGTCAACACAGCCAGTGGCAACAATTCCGCTGGATGCTGGAGGAATTGCGGGTGTCGTTATTCGCCCAGACGTTGAAGACGCGGGTGCCAGTGTCGGAAAAACGCCTGGATAAGCTGTGGGAGGAAAGCCTGCACTCCTGATATGCATCAACCTTTGATCAAGTTGTCGCATTGGCGCGCTACGCCTTGGTGACAAAACGCAAAATCCCGGATTATGATGCCGGAAATTTCCTCGACCCCCTGACGGATATTTGCATGAGCAATTCCTACCCCTGGCTTTTTTCCCGCATCGGCGGCTTCGATCAAGTTCTTTTGCGTTCTGGCGAAGACCTGCGACATTTAAATGAACTGGATCCCAAACTCTGGGCCGCGCTTGCCTGTCCCGTTCAGGGCCTGTTCTTCGACACAAAAACTCTGATGCTTATCGATATCGACAACGATGGCCGGATCCGCCTGCCGGAAGTCGTCAAGGCGGTGACCTGGGCGGCGAGATGTTTGAAGAATCCGGATCTGCTGTTGCAACCTGCAGCGGAAATTCCTCTGGCAGAATTAAATGATGCCGATCCCGACGGCGCGGCGATTCTAGCCAGCGCCCAAACCATGTTGAATTTCCTTGGCAAATCGTCCGAAAGTGTCATCACACTGGCCGACGTGGAGGCACAGCAGGCCGCGATACAGGTCGCGCCTTTAAATGGCGACGGCATTATTTTGGCCAGCTCCACCGATGATCCAGCCCTGAAAGCGCTCATCGGAGAAATTCAGGCGGCATTCCCAGACATCATCGATGTCTCAGGCAAACCCGGCGTCGATCTGGCGGCGGTGGAAAAATTTTTCGCCGCCGTGGCCGCGCGCGCCGCTTGGCTGGAGCAGGGCAAAATCGACTGGGTCAATTCGGTCGATTGCCAGAGCGCCTACGCGGCACTCTCTGCCGTGCGCAGTAAGATCGACGACTATTTTGCCCGCTGCCGCGCCAGCCGCTTCGACGTCCGCGCTATTGCGCAGCTCAATCAACCCGAAGCCGCCTGGACGGTTTTATCCATAGAATCTTTGTCCGCCGACTGCCACGAATTTGCCGACTTTCCCATCGCACTTGTGACCACCGATGCCGTGCTGCCGTTGACGGAAGGAGTTAATCCAGCGTGGGAAGCCGCGCTCAATCAATTCAAGAAGGCGGTGGTGGTTCCGCTGGAAGGCGAGAAAACGTCTTTAACTTTTGCTGAGTGGCAAGCGCTGAAAGAGCGTTTTGACGCTTATCAGCAGTGGTTGTCCGCAGAGGCGGGCAGGGAAGTAGCGGCGCTGTCGCCGGAGCGTATCCGCCAGATTCTGCAGGAGTCGCGACAGGCGGCGCTGGCGGAAGTGGTGTTGCTGGATCAGGCGGTGCAACCGCGAGTTGCCGCGTTCGCCGCAGTGGAAAAATTATTGCGATTCCGCCTGCATCTGAAATCGCTGCTCAACAATTTCGTTAATTTCACGGAGTTTTACGCCATTGAAAGTCGCGCCGTTTTTGAAGCGGGTACGCTTTATCTCGACGGCCGCGCATGCGATCTCTGTATTGAAGTACACGATTCCGCCAAACACGCCGCTCTGGCGGGCTTGAGCAAATGTTTTCTCGCATACTGCGATTGCACCCGTCCAGGTGGTGAGAAAAAAACCATCGTTGCCGCGTTTACGGGCGGCGACTCCGATTATCTGCTCGTTGGGCGCAACGGTGTGTTTTACGATCGCGCTGGTAGAGATTGGGACGCCACCATCACCAAGCTTGTCGAAAATCCCATTAGCATTCCGCAAGCGTTTTTCTCTCCCTATAAGCGTTTGATCCGCTTTGTCGAGGAACGCGCCGCAAAAAGTGCCACTAATGCGGAAGCGTCGAGTACAACTCTGCTGCAAAGCACGACGGAAAAAACCCTAACCTCTACCGATCCAAAGGCAGTCACGAAACCTAAATTTGACGTTGGAGTGGTAGCTGCGCTGGGTGTTGCCGTGGGAGGTATCGCCACTGCGGTAGGGCTGTTGTTACAGGCATTTTTTGACCTGGGCTGGTTAATGCCGCTCGGTCTTGTCGGCCTGCTGTTGTTGATCAGTGGTCCGTCGGTATTTATTGCGTGGCTGAAATTGCGTCAGCGCAATTTGGGACCCATTCTCGACGCATCCGGTTGGGCGGTGAACGGGCAGGTCAAAATCAATGTGCCTTTCGGTGGTAAATTGACCGAAGTGGCGAAATTGCCGCCGGGCTCCAAGCGCAATCTGGTCGATCCCTACGCAGAGAAGAAAAAGCCCTGGGGGGCGATATTGTTTGCGGTGCTGGTATTGATTGTATTGGCCGTTGGCGGTTGGTGTGTATGGACCGGCAAAACGCCGTGGTTCCCGCGTGTTCCGGCACCGGCTGAAACTCCGGCCGTGGAAGCTCCCGCCGCTTCCTGACGATCTCTGTAGCACACAGAAGGGAGCCTTGATGGCTCTCTTTTTATTTGTTTTACATGTTTCCAACGCTTTTTTCAGATCGGACCGCGTTGTCATTTAATTGTCATCTTTCATCCTTATATTCCAGCGCGTCGTCACGTTACATCTGAATGTGTCGCCGCAGTTATTCTATTGGAGAAATTATGAAAAATTCTTTTTTGCGTATGTTTGTAGCTGCGACCAGTTTGGTGCCCGCGGCTGCCATGGCGGACATCACCCTTTATGGCAAGGCGAATGTCTCATTGGAGTGGGTGGAAGAGGCTGAAGAATCCCACAGCGCTCTCGAAAGCAATGCCTCGCGCCTCGGCTTTAAGGGCTCGGAAAAAATAAATGATTATGTTGAAGCGATTTATCAACTGGAATATGAAGCGCATTTTGACGATGGCTCAACCACCTTTGGTCAGCGCAATATTTTCGCAGGACTGAAAGGTGGCTTCGGCCAGATTATCGGCGGACGTTTTGATACACCACTGAAAATGGCGCAGTACAAAGTTGACGTATTCAACGATTTACGCGGCGATATCAAGAATTTTATTTCACCAAATGAAATTCGCAGTCAGAACACGGTGATGTATTCCACTCCATCATTAGCGGGTTTTGTCGCGCACGCAGCCTATATTTCCAGTGAAAATGAAGAGGTGGATGACGGTAAATCGATCTCACTGACGTATTCCACGGAGTCTCTTTATCTGGCATTAGCGTTCGATCAGGATGTCAGAACAGAAAACGCAGAAGCTTTGCGCGCCGTCGCCCAGTATTCAGTGAGCGGCTGGCAATTTGGTTTACTGTTGGAACAGTCGGAAGACGAGGGTGCGGACAAGGAGGATGCATGGCTGGCATCGGTCCTGTATAACCTGAACGCCGATTGGGCGGTGAAAGCGCAGTTTGCGCAATCGGATATTCCGTTTACTTACGCCACGAACGTGCAGACGGACAGCAGCGAATCCCTCAGTTTGGGCGTCGATTACAAACTCAGTAAAAACTTTGTCGTTTATGGTTTCTATACGGATATATCCGCGGAAGACGAAGGTATTGCAGAGGATGTGGTGGACAACAGCTATGTTGGTTTGGGAGTGGATTTCCGCTTCTAAAATACATACGTAAAAAAGGGAGCTTGATGCTCCCTTTTGTTAATTTATCTTTTGTATTTCCTACGCAAGAGCGCCACAGCGCCAAGTAACAGCAGATAGTCGCTGCCTGGTGCGCCGCTCTTTTTATTTTTTGCCGGCGGCGGGTCTTGTTTGATCGCCAGCACTGGCTCTAGGTCTGCCGCAGTATCAGGAGCGGGATCGATCACGGTTACACGGTGAATCATCACTCGGTGGGCGTCGGTGATCGGTTCTCTGGCAATGTAATCCAGGTCGGTGTAGTTGCGCAGTGGCACTGAACCGAAAGCGGTAATTCGGTCGACGTTCAGATTGATCACCCTTAATTTGTTAATTTCATCGACGACCGCCATGCCTTCTTCGGTAACCTGCCCAAATGCCGTGAAGCCGCCATTTTGATTGTCCAGATTCGCGCTGTTGTCCCTGACATTGAAAAACCATTCAGAAGTGGCGCTGTTGGGATCTCCGCCGCGCTTGGCCATGGCGATGGTGCCGCGCTGGTTGGAGAGAAGCGGTTCGTTGACCACCGCCGGTAATTGCTCGATGTGCGGCGTGTATGCAACTTTATTGAGTGCGGTGTAACTGGAGTCGTAAGCAAAGCCGCCACCCTGCACGACAAACCCCGCGGCCGAGCGGTGAATAAAGGTGTCGTCGTAGGCTCCACTTTCCACATAGGCCAAAAAGTTTTCTACGGTCTCTGGTGTGTATTCGTCAAAGAGATTGACTTCGATATCACCAAGACTGGTTTCAAACTTTACGATGGTGGCTTGAGCAGTGGTGCTGGCTGCCAGCAGGCCAGTGAACAGCGAGGCTTTAAGGGCTTTAAATTGCATGAGAGTTTCCGGTTGCAAGTGCTATTTAACGAATAGGACGTGCAATTTAACCAAATGCCCCTGTGCAAATAAGTAAAAAACTGTGCGTCAAAAGCGACGTCTGCTGTCGTCAAGGTAATTATGGCGGCCACGTTGCCGCCATTTTTCGAGGGATGGATGAGAAGAAGCTGGTTCTGCTATTGGTAAACCCGCACGTAATCAATTTCGTAAGTAGCCGGGAAGGGTGTCTGTGCCGGGTTGCCGCCGTTATTGCCACCAATCGCCAGATTGATCAGCACATACATGGGTTTGTTGCGGAAGGGGTTGCTGCCGTCCGGATTGATCGTCTGGTTGGTGTTGGTGACGTTCATCAGCACGTCATCCACATAGAGACGAGTGCTTTGCGCATCCCAGTCGGCACGCCAGACGTGAAAGCGCGACTCCCAGTCGGGATGCTGGTAGCGCAGGCTTTCCATGGAGCGGGTGGAGGCATCCCAAGCCGCCGACCAGGCGTCGCTGTTGTTGGCCTTCCAGGCGACGTTGGCGAGGATCTTGTTCTGGTAGTACTCCATGATGTCGATCTCACCGTTTTCCGGCCATTTGCCGTCGCCCAGCATCCAGAACGCCGGCCATAAACCGTCGCGAGTCTGAATACGCGCGCGCATTTCAAAGCGGCCGTAAGTCCAGCTGCCCTTGCCGCGGGTGTGCAGGCTGGCGGAGGTGTAAGCCGCGTTCATATAGTTTTCCCGGCGTGCGGTAATGGTCAGTAGGCCGTTGGCCATATTGACATTTTCCGGTCGCGCCACCGTGTAGTATTGGGCCTCATTGTTGCGTACCAGACCCTGCTCGTAGCTCCAGTAGGCGTCGCTGGGCAGGCCCTGGCCGTTGAATTCGTCCGACCACACCAGGGTGTACCGTTTCTGTCCTGGAACAGTTTCCAGGCGCCACTGCTGATTTTGGCCGCCTTGATAGGTGCGCATACGAATATCGCCGCCGTTGCTGGTACTGCTGCCGACTACCTCCAGCGCCTTGTCGCTGAGCCTGGAAATAATGCGCACATAACCCTCGCCGACATTTTCGATACGCCATTGTTGATGGTATTCGCCGAGATAACTGTACTGGCGGACATCCGCGCCATCGGCGGTGTTACGGTCCCACACATCAATGGATTTGCCGCTGTGATAGGGCATGATCGCGTAGTAGCCGTTCTGCAGATCCACTACCTCGAATTGCTGATTGGTCTTGCCGGTAAACTCCCATTGGATGAGGTTGGCGCCGTTGTCGCTGCTCTCGTCCGAAATATCCATGGGCAAGCCGCTCAGGCGGTTGTAAATAAAATAGCGCCCGGTGGTCACGGCAGTAGCGGCTCCCGAAGAAGAACTGCTGGAACTGGATGAACTGCTTGAGCTCGACGAGCTGCTGGAAGACGAAGAGCTGCTGTTGCTGGAACTGCTACTGGACGAGCTGGAAGAGGATGAAGAGCTGCCGGACGAGGTCCCACCAGTGCTGCCACCGCAGCCGATTAATGCCAAGGTCGTCAGGGATAACAGAAGGCCGCGGAGGCCGGAGACGAGGATGCGCATAGCTGTTATGACCGCTAATTGTTATGAAATCGGTAGCGGGATTATCGGCTATCTCGTGACAGCCCGGCGCGAACCTGGTGGCAAAACCGGCAACCGTGTTGTCCGGTTCAGCAGCGCTCTTGATGGGTAAAAATATTTATCGGATTAGTCGCGCAAAAATTTCTGCACATACCAGCAGCTTGCGCGAATTTCATAGCCCTGATCTTTCGCCCAGGCCAATCCCCGACGGACCAGCTTTTCCGCAAAGCCTTTGCCGCGAAATTCTGGCGGCACATAGGTGCGGTAAAAGTCGATGGCCGGCGCGCCGGCAGCGTTTTTTTGCAAGTCGTATTGCAACACTGCCTGTTGGTTTTCGAAATTCAGCACAAACTGTTGCTGGTCGGGTTGGTGCTGCACTTCAATCTGGCTTGTCGTCATGGCGTTCTCTCAACTGGGCCAATAGGTTGTGCGTTCTTCCAGACTTGGACGCACCCGCTCTTCGGGTTTTTCCTTGTAGCTGCCGATATAAATAAATCCGGCTACGCGATGATGTTCCTCCATGCCGAGCAGCTTGTGCACTTTGGCGTTGTAGCCATACCACTCCGTCAGCCATTGGGCACCAAAACCCATAGTGTGGGCGGCGAGCAAAATGTTCTGGCAGGCGGCGCCAGCGGAGAGCACCTGTTCCCATTCCGGGACTTTGACGTGAGGTCCGGCAGTGGAAATCACGGCGATCACCAGCGGCGCGCGGGTGAGCACTTCGGCCTGAAATTTCAGAGCTTTCTCCGTCGCGTCCGGATTTTCTTCTTTATAAATCTCTGCGAGTTTGCTGCCGAAATTCCCGCGCGCATCACCCTGAAAAACCACAAAACGCCAAGGTCCGATTTTGCCGTGGTCCGGCACTCTATGGGCCGCCCGCAATAGGGTTTGCAGTTGCTCGGAATTGGGGCCGGGCTCGCACATGTCCTTGACGGAAACTGAGCGTCTGCCATATCGATGCGCCATCTGG
>JAEZGT010000003.1 GCA_023416875.1 Pseudomonadota bacterium | reverse complement strand
CATCTCGACAGCATCAAGCTGGACCAGTCGCTCTACCGCAGCATCGCCCGCGACCCTGACGAGCGCCGCCTCACCCGTGGGCTGTTGGCTTTTACCCGCGAACTCGGGGTCAACCTGATCGCCGAGGGCGTGGAGCAGGAAGAGCAGATCAACGTATTACGTTCGCTGGGCTGCCCCGTCGTTCAGGGATATGCTCTGGCGCATCCGCTGCCGCAAGGTCCTTTTTTGCAGTGGGTCCGGCGGTTTCAAGATCTGGAAGAGTTAAACGAAGAGGTAGAGGCAGGTTGAGTCCGGGCGGTGCTTTAATGCCATGGATGGCATGTATGCCTGCACCGCAGGAGCGAACAAAAATTTCTATGTTTTAGAGGTGCCCAATATGGCAGTCATTCTTCCCTTCAAGCGCCCATCACCGTCGGTGAAGCACAAAGGCAAAACCCTCTGCCGTGAGGGTTTTCATAAGTGGAAGGTGGTGACGGAGAAAAAATTCGATGTGAAGCAGGGCAAGCTGATTACTTTGTATGAATGCCAGCGCTGCGGCAAACAGAAGGTGGAGGCGCACTAGACCGCGCCTTAATCGATCCGCCGGCCGCCGGGCGGCAACACTTCCCCTTCAAAAAACGCTTTACCTTCTTTCAATACCAGCTTGCCTTCAGCAAACCAGCGCACCGCCAAGGGATAAATAATGTGTTCCTTGGTGAGTACGCGTTTGGCCAGAATCTCCTCACTGTCCCCTGCCGCAACCGGAACCTTGGCCTGCACCACCGCCGGGCCGCCATCCAGTTCCGGGGTAACAAAATGCACAGTAGCGCCGTGGCTGACATCACCCGCCTCCAAGGCGCGGCGGTGGGTGTGTAGACCGGGGTAGAGCGGCAGCAGGGAAGGGTGGATATTGAGCATGCGGCCTAGATAGTGGGTGACGAACTGCGGGGTGAGGATGCGCATAAAACCCGCCAGCACCACCAGATCCGGGGAATAGCTGTCGATCAGTTGCTGCAGAGCTGCGTCAAAGGTCTCGCGGCTATCAAAGCGTCGGTGGTCGAGCACCTCGGTGGGAATGCCGTGGTTTTGCGCGCGAGTCAGGCCATAAACATCGGCGCGGTTGCTGATTACGCAGACCACTTCCGCCGGGTAGTCGGCGTTGGCGCAGGCATCAATTAACGCCTGCAAATTACTGCCACTGCCGGAGATCAGGACGACGGTGCGGATTTTTTTCATAAGGAACTGCAATCAAAAAAGAATGGCGAAAGTGGCACCTCTGCGATGCCACTCGGGAACAGGCTTAGCGCACCTCGACGAATGGCTCTGCTGTGTCGGTCGTTTCGATTGTGCCGATGGTAAAGACGGTTTCGCCTGCCGCTTCCAGCTCTTTGCGGACGGCGTCGGCGGCGTTCGCGGACACACACACCACCATGCCGATACCGCAGTTGAAAGTGCGGTACATCTCCTGCTCCGCCACATTCCCCTCCGCCTGCAGCCACGCGAAAACCGGCGGCAGCTGCCAGCTGGTTTTGTCGATCACAGCTTTGGTGTTTTCGGGTAGAACGCGGGGAATATTTTCCAGCAGACCGCCGCCAGTGATATGGGCGAGAGCGTTGATCGGCTGCGATTTCAGCACTTTCAGCAGGGATTTCACATAAATGCGAGTGGGTTCGAGCAACGCCTGCGCTAGAGTGCGGTCACCCATGGGCTGGTTCAGATCGGCTTTGCTGACCTCGATGATTTTGCGGATCAGCGAGTAGCCATTGGAATGGGGACCGCTGGAGGCAAGGCCGAGCAGCACGTCGCCAGCGCGCACCGCACTGCCATCAATGATTTTGGATTTTTCCACTATGCCGACGCAGAAGCCGGCGAGGTCGTAATCTTCGCCTTCATACATGCCGGGCATTTCGGCGGTTTCGCCGCCCACCAGGGCGCAGCCGGACAGCTCGCAGCCCGCGCCTATGCCTTTGATCACGTCGGCGGCAGTGTCCACGTCCAGTTTGCCGGTGGCGTAGTAGTCGAGGAAAAACAGTGGTTCGGCGCCGCCTACGACCAGATCGTTAACGCACATGGCGACGAGATCAATACCGATGGTGTCGTGTTTGCGCAGCTGCATGGCCAGGCGCAGTTTAGTGCCCACGCCGTCGGTGCCGGAGACCAACACCGGCTCCTGATAACCCTTGGGCAGTTCGAACAAGGCGCCGAATCCCCCCAGGCCTGCCAACACTTCCGGCCGGCGGGTGCGCTGAGCGACGGATTTGATCCGGTCTACCAACCGTTCACCTGCGTCTATATCCACACCCGCATCTTTGTAGCTCAGGGATTGTTTTTGCGTATCGCTCATAGTGTTGCCTTTATCTCAGCCGCTGCGCCGGACCCGGCGCGGAAAAAGCCGGCATTCTAGCAGCATTGGCAGGGCGGGCGAAGTTTGTTGCGCCTGCGCCAGCCAGCCTTATTGGCGGGAAGGGCGCAGCTTTAAGGATGTCAAACGGCTTGTTACAATCGCGCCTCTTTTAGGGGTCGATTGGAACGCTTTTATGATTTTTTCGCCTCAGTTGCGCCTGTCGCATTTGCGCAATCTGTCTCTGATCCTGCTGCTATCGACCCTCAGCACCTTCTCCCTCGCCAAAACCCCCAGCTTTTTTAGCGCGTCCGTCCCAGTTGCCTCGCAATCCGCGAATGAGCGCGAGCGCGCCGCGACTGCGGGCCTGCGCGAAGTGCTGGTGCGGGTATCAGGTGTCACCCAGCTGGATGATTACGCCGCACTCGCTGAAATCCTGCCGCGCGCCAGCCGCTATATCGAACAGTTTCACTACGAAGTGGTGAGAGACGGTGGCGCGCCACAGGAACATTTGGTGATGAGCTTTTCTGCATCTGCCGTGGAAAACGCCTTGCGGCAGGTAGGCTTGCCATTCTGGCCGGTCAATCGTCCCAGCGTGTTGGTGTGGCTGGTGGAAGACGATGTCAGCGAAGGTAAGCGCCTGATCAATGACACCAGCGGTCCGGTGGTACAGGGGCTGTTGCAGGCGGCGCAGAAGCGCGGTCTGCCGTTGCGTTTTCCGTTGCTGGACCTGGAAGACCAATTGGCCATAGGTGCGGAGCAGATCTGGAATCTGGACGAGGCGGCTATTCTTGAAGCCTCATTGCGCTATGCGGCGGATACGGTATTGGTCGGCAGATATACGCGCACATTTTCCACTGGCGAGTGGTGGACCACTTGGCAGTTTTTCCATAAGGGCCAGGGTCGTCTTTATGATCTGCGCCAAGCGGACCCCACGCTTATCGGCCAGCAGGCGCTCGATCCGCTGGCCGATCATTTGGCGCAACTCTACGC
>JAEZGT010000414.1 GCA_023416875.1 Pseudomonadota bacterium | reverse complement strand
TGTGTTCTTTGCCATTGATGGTGAGCTTCATCGAAAATTTCCTCCGTATAAATGCGGATGGCGGATTGGTGCGTAAATTCGTGCGCTGAAATAAAAATCAACAAATCATAGGCGTGTGTTGCCGTGGCGACAACCTGTTTTAGACGGTCTATGACTGATCGTCCCTACCGTCTTGGATATATCGGGATTATTGCTGCAAGCGCCACACTTGCTGTTGATAAATCAATAGTTTGGCGGCGGTTCGTTATTAAATCTGAGTGAATTTTGTTCTCTGAGGACAGGATTTACTGCGCAGAAGTTCAAATTCTGTCAAATACACTCGATTTTCTGCGTATTTATTTATGTGAAATAGCAATTGCCCAATTTTGGAATATCAATTGCTAAAAGCCTCGCACGGCTGTTGATCTGTCGCCAATTTTCTTCTGACTCTCCAGGTAAATCCATGAAAAAATTCTACTTGCACCTACACACATTATGGCCGGGCACACAGTTGTCTAATGACGCCCGCCACGCGTTATCTTTTGTCGGCTGGACCTTGCTGGTCCTCGCCGCAGCTTTTCTCATCGACCAGCGCGGTATCGGCAACGGTTTGGTGGAATATTGTGCGGTATTAAGTATTGCGGGATTGGTTTTGGTTCTGCAATTTACCTATCGACCACGCACAGTTCTCGCCATCGGTTTATTTGCCAAGCCGACTTCCGCATCGCCACAGGTGGATGACGCCTGATCACCTTTCATTTTTCGCAGTACAGACTATGACTCAACATTCGATCACCCGTACTACATTTGCCCGCATTCCCACTCGGCACGGCGATTTTCATCTCTACCATTATTTGAATACGGAAGACGATAAAGAGCATCTGGCATTTGTTTACGGCACGGTCGCAGGCGACGACGTGCTTGCGCGCGTGCACTCCGAATGTTTTACCGGGGATGTTATGGGATCACTGCGCTGTGACTGCGGTGAGCAGTTGAATCGTGCCTTGGCCCAGATTGCCCGCGCCGGTCGCGGTGTGGTGATTTATTTACGTCAAGAAGGTCGCGGCATAGGTTTAGAGCAAAAACTGCGCGCCTACAATTTGCAGGATCAGGGATACGATACGGTGGACGCCAATTTGATGCTTGGCCACGGCGCCGATGAACGTCGCTATTGGTTGGCGGCGGCGATTCTGCGCGATCTCAAAATCAAGTCCGTGCGTCTGTTGACCAATAATCCGGAAAAAATTCGCGCACTCGCAGACGAAGGTGTGGCCGTTACGGCGCGCGTTCCCATCGAAGTTGGCCTGAATCGGGAGAATCAGGATTACCTGACTACCAAAGCCGTGCGTATGAACCATTTATTGCCCGGTGTGCCAACCTCCATCCGTCGCGCAGCGGCTCCGT
Organism: Pseudomonadota bacterium; assembly: GCA_023416875.1. GTDB lineage: Bacteria > Pseudomonadota > Gammaproteobacteria > Pseudomonadales > Cellvibrionaceae > UBA5868. Next base: position 3,267 of record JAEZGT010000414.1, on the reverse strand, counting down.
ACGTTGAGCCGGTGTAGCGCAATATGAGTTGTTGATGAAATATCCATTCTTTTAAACGCGCGTTGTTTTTGCCCGGGGATTACGTATAGGCTTGAGTCCTTTCGTATCTTCGGTGTCGCAATGCATTTCCAACGGGAACTTCAGTTCATAGGCGCTTGGAGCGCTGGCGTGTTAAGCGCTGGCGCTCTGTTTTTTGCGTTGTCACAAGCTGGCGTCAGCCCGCTGCTGTGGTTTTTTCTCGCCGGATCTTTTTGGCTGTATTGCTGGTTACAAACCTGGTGTCGCCGGGATTTAAATCGCCCGAACATGACCGCGCGCTCTTACGTCGATTTAGGCTGGGCCAACCGATTAACGCTGTTGCGCGGCGGGTTGATTGCACTGACCGGCGGATTTTTGTTTCAGTCGCCGAGCGGAATCGCCGCCTGGATGCCGGGCATTTTGTACAGCGTCGCGGCGATACTGGATCGCACCGATGGCTGGGTTGCCCGGCGCAGTGGCAGAACCAGTCTGCTGGGCAAGGAACTGGATACAGAAATGGATGCCCTCGGCCTTTTCGTAGCTCCGCTGCTGGCCGTTACCCTCGGTAAATTCCACTGGAGTTTTCTCGCGGTCAGCGCGGCTTATTATATTTTTATCGCCGGGCTGCACTGGCGACGCCGCCAACAATTAACGGTTTATCCCCTGCCCCCCAGCGTTTTGCGTCGCACTTTAGCCGGTTTGCAAATGGGGTTTGTCGCATTCGTTTTATTTCCGGTTTTTCCCGCTGAATTTACCCGAATATTGGGCGTGGCTTTTATGGTGCCTATACTCGGCGGGTTTTTCGTCGATTGGCTGGCGGTTTCCGGCAGGCTCGAAGTCGAGTCGCGGTTTTTCCCTCGCGCTGCTTATTTCGGCAATCACATTCTTATCCCGACGCTGCGCATCTTCGTTGGTTTGCTGATGATTGGCGGAGTTATTTGGGGCGAGGTGCAGGCACTGATGCTTTTATTGGGGGTTTTGATCGTTGCCGGAGCAGGAGCGCGTACTGCTGCGGGTGTTTTTCTGCTGGTCAGCAGTCTGACTTGGATATCCTTGTCCGCAGGCAATATTGCTCTACTGTTGTTGTGTAGTTGGATCACCATCCTTGGCGGTGGCGCTTTATGTTTGTGGCGCGGCGATGATGAGTGGGTCGCCAAACAAAATTAAAGTTCGCGCTTATAAGCGGCCCAACAGGTGGCGTTTTCCCACAATTTAACGGTAATGGAATGAGCGCCTTGCGCGGGTTTAATCGCCGCGACGAGTTTTTCGCAGAGAATTCGGCTGAAGTGTTCAATGCTCGGATTAAGGCCTGCAAATTCTTCTTTATCGTTGAGCAACGCATCGCGGAAATAATCCACAATTTTGCCTAGCTCCTCCTCTACATCAACGATATCCACCAGATAACCGTGACGGTCGAGCTGAGTGCCTTCGATGCTCACTTCCGCCACATAATGATGCGCATGGGGGAAATTTTCCGCGCCCCAGTCGCCGCCGATCAAAAAATGTCGGGCAATAAAATCGCGGGTAACTGCCAGTGTGTACATAACTAAATCCGATTATGAATGGGAATAACGAAACAGAACTTGCAGATGATTCTGCGGATCTTGATCGAGCTGCCGGTACAGCTCCGGCGCTTGCGCCAAGGGCGCCCGATGGGAAATCCATTGGCTAGGCCGAACCTGCCGCAGCATTTCCCAAGCAACGCTAAACCGCCGTTCTTTATTCCAGCGGCCAGACAGCTCCGGCGCCAGAGTGCTGACTTGGCTCGTGATAATTTTCAAACGATTGCGGTGTGCGTCGCCACCGAGAAAAATCGGAGCGGATTTTTCGCCGTACCAACTGCCGATCACAATACGGCTGGCAAAACTGCTCAATTCAATAGCAAGATTAAGTGCCGCCGGCGCGCCACTGACTTCATAAATTAGATCCGCACCATCATTCAGCTGTTCGCGCAATTTGGTGATATCTGCAGCGGAATTTGGATCGACTACAAATGTTATGCCGGCCTGCGCGGCTAAATCCCGGCGCAACGGTAAAGCATCCGCACCTACTAATTGCTGTAGAGGAAATTGGCGCAATATGGACGCAAGCAATAAACCCACCACGCCAAAACCCAAAACCGCTACGCGCTCGCCCAACAAAGGCGCGCCGTCTTGTACAAGGTTGACCGCAGTTTCCATATTCGCCAGAAATACCGCGTCCTCATCTGCAATATCATCAGGAATCACGATTAATTGCCCTGGTGCTGCGACAAAATGACTGCCATGGGGTTGAAAGGCAAATACTCGTCGATCAAGCCAGTTATTATCGACGCCCTCCCCCAAACCGACAATTCTGCCAACGCTGGCATAACCGTAGCGCAAGGGATAGGTGCTCTGCTCTTGCAAACTCTCTATGCTCGCATCCAGCGCCATTTGCTGCGGAATCTGGCCGCGATATAGCAATAATTCCGAGCCCGCGCTCACGGCGGAACAATGGTTTGCCACCAATACCTGTCCCGGATTGGGCTGCGTTATGTCGGCCTGCCGGACCGCAACTTCGCCCGGTTTGGTAAACCAAAGCTCTTCAATGAAATGGTGTATATCGCTCACGATGCATACCTGTAGGCAACGCGGCCCCAGAGAATTAAATCCTGCTCCAGGCGCTCGCTGTGCAAGGGCTCAATTTTGAGCAGATCCGCGCGGGAGGCCAGTTGCAGATCGTGCAATCCGCGATAGCCGCCAACTAAATTGGGCGTCACCGTCAGTACCAGGGCATCTACCAATTGCGCTTTGATAAATGCGGTAATTACCTGTGCGCCGCCTTCCACCATCAAACGGCGAATACCTTTGTCGTACAGAAATTTCAACGCGCTTTTCAGGCAGACCCGCCCTTGGGCGTCCGCCTGCATAGGGCAAATTTCCACACCTTCCATCTGTTCCCAGCCGGAGGTGCGAGTGGTGAGCACCCAACAGGTTTTCTCCAGACTGCGGCACAGGCGCGCGCCCACTGGAATTCGACACTGGCTGTCAAGCACTATGGGCTGCGGGTTATTGCCGGGCCAGTGACGCACTGTGAGCTGTGGGTCATCACTTAACACGGTGCCTATACCCACCAAAATGCCGTCGTGCAGGCTGCGCAATTGATGGGTTAAGCGCAGCGCCTCCTGCCCACTCAACATCAACGGTTCGCCCTCATGCAAGGCGATGCTGCCGTCGAGACTTTGCGCGTAGCTGAGCGTAACGAAGGGGCGGTCGGCGGGAGTGCAGG
>JAEZGT010000413.1 GCA_023416875.1 Pseudomonadota bacterium | reverse complement strand
TTCTCCACTTCGCTGAGCATGTCGTTGAAGGCATCCACCAGAATGCCGATCTCATCTTCCGAAAACTTCTCCGCGCGCAGGGAGAAATCCCGTCGCTGCATCACTTCCCGGGCAACATTGGTAACCGCGAACAAGGGTCGTGTGAGAGCGGTCTGCAGCCAAATGGAAATCAGCAGCGCCAAACTCATACTCGCCGCCATTACACAGATCAGAATCAACGCATAGTTGGCTAGCCGCGCGCGCGCTTCGTAGCGGGCCTGTATGTAGACAGAGCCGATGGCGCTGCCGTTTTTAATGATGGGGTGGATCACCGCAATGCGGTCACCATGAATGACATAACCGATCTCACTTCCGGGTGGCAACAACGGTTGGGAGCGCTCCTCCGTGGCTGAATAACCGGCGAATACGTCACCGGTCGCGGTGTAGATGGCAGCCTGCAGAATCGAGCGCCGGGTGCTGAGCAGATTGAGGTTTTCCCGTGCGGTTTGGGGATCGTCGAATTCCAGTGCCGGGGCGCTGACTTCGGCGATGATATTGGCCTGGGTGGTGAGGTCCTTGACCCAAGAGTCGTGATACGTGCGCAGATCGTAGATGAGCATCACCAAGCCGTAGGCCGACAATGCCAGGAAGGTGGTGGCGAGCACCACCAGCATGAGTTTGCGCGATACCGACCGCTGTATATATCGGGTGATCATCACGGTGCGCCGGTCTCCACGTAGGAAGCCACGCCCAATAAGCGCGCGCTCAGTTTGATCTTGTGGGCATTGGCGTTCGCCAGAGAGATATCAAAACCGATGCGATCGTCGATGAGGCGGAAGTTGATCACACTACCGAGATTCAAGCCGCGATCAATTTCTGTCACGGTCACCATGCTGTGCTCCCGTGCCCGGCGAATCAGCCGGCTGTGCAGCGTGTCGCTGTACTCGTTGCCGATAAACAACAGGTGAATATGGTTCAGGTCGGATTTACTGGTGACTTTCTGCACCACGATCGGCCGTTCATTGATCGTGCGGTCCTGGGTGAGATGACGCAGCTCGGTCGCCACGTCTGCGGCCCCCGCCACCGCGATGACGTAGGAGGATGCCGGGGTGGCAAATGCTTCCGCCGGCCATTCCACATAGCCTAGAAACTTATAAAGCATGGCCGCCTTTACTTGGCGCTCCAGATTAATGTCACTAACCCCTTGCGCCACTGCGGCGAACGACAGGCAGGCGAGCAGCGAAATCCAGATCAGTGATTGCGACCAGCGCGGGCGAAGGCCGGTCGTGTGGGTTAACGCGCCCATAACACCTTCACATAGAGCGCGCGACGGAACTCGTTATAGGTTGGTGCGGAGCCAAATTCCGGATGCGCCTCATCCAGCAGATTCTGTCCCACCAATGACAACTCCGTGCCCGGCCCCAGTCTCCAGCCGCAGCGCAGGTCGAGGGTCGAATAGGCCGGCGTCGCTGTAGCAGGCGCGCCCAGGGCGCCCACATGACGGATAAAGGCTTCCACCTCGAGGCTGTCGGTGAGCGCCAGAGATGAGCGGAGCTGCCAATACATATCGGGATCGCGATTGGCGAAACCGGTGGCGCTCAGGCTATCCGTGCTTTGCGGCAGAACGTCCAGATCCACTTCTTGCACGACAAACCCCGCGCTCAAGCGCCAATGATCGGTAACCTGCCAGCCACCCCAAAATTCCATGCCATAGGCCTCGGCCTCGGCTAGGTTGCCGAAGCGAGTGTCGCCGTCAGCGTCACTCTCCAACGTGCGCAGGCGGTCGTAACGGCCAAAGAAGAGTGTCGTGGAAAACGATAGATGGTCCCAGAGTTGGGCGCGGTAGCCAAATTCGGCGACCTCGGCGATTTCCGAGCGGAAGTTTGGGTTGCCCGTATGACGGTAGTCCGGCTGACCGGCTACTACGTCCGGCTGCCCCGGGGCGTATAAATCAGTGTCGAAACGCGACGGCGAGCGCACCGAGCGCGACAATGCACCCCAAAGGAGATAGCTTGCCCGGTGCGGCGCGTAGGACAAACGAATATTCGGCAACGACTCCCAGCCGGTATAGGGGTTGCGCTCGAACTTGACGCCCAGGGTTAAATGCACGGCATCGAAAAGGCCGATATCGTTCTGCGCAAACAGATTCGCCCAATTCATGGCTTTATGCGGCGGCAGGATCGCATAGGCGGTGCCGCTGGTGAGTTCATCATCGGCGTAGCGATAGCCGCCGCCCCAGATCAAATTGTGGCGGCGTCCCACGCGCAGGCCGTGCTGCAGATCGATATCAAGCGTATTCAAACGCTCATCAAACGAGCCGGGCTGATAGCGGTGGTAGTGATCTAAATATACCTGCGCCATGGCTTCGCCATCATTGTCCAGAGGCCGCTTGAGGCGCGCGAGCAGGTTTGCGCCAGTGACTTCCACATTGTCGAGATTGCGCTGCTGCATCCGGGCGCGCAAAACATCGCCCTGCAGCGTGAGATGGCGGCTGTCGCCCTGCCAGTCGGAACGGAAACCCGCAAGGGTGCGATACAAACCGGAGCTACTGTCCTCGCCTGTGGCAGAGAGCACGTCATCATGGTGATGATGCTTGGCATACGCGCGAAGATGCCCCTCGTCACCCACTTGTCCACCATAACGGGCGACCAATTGACGCTCTTCCATACTGCCACCCACGGCCACGAGCCCCCCCTGTGTGGCCCCTGCGGGTTTAGTGGTGATGCTGATAACACCATTGACCGCGTTGGCACCCCATAAGGTGGAGCCGGGTCCGCTGACCACTTCGATGCGCTCCACATCTTCCAGCACCACGTCCTGAGACCCCCAAAACACGCCGGAAAACAGCGGCGAGTACACCGTGCGACCGTCAATCAGCACCAGCAATTTATTGGCGATGGAATTGTTAAATCCGCGGGCGGAAACAGCGTAATTGCGCGCGTCCACCCGCGCCACCTGCAGATTAGGGGCAAGACGCAGCGCTTCCGGCAGCGAGGTGGCGCCGGAGCGACGGATATCTTCGCCAGTGATGACGTAAATGGAGGCGGCGGCACTCGCGATAGGGGCTGGCCGCCGGGATACGGAAGTGACAGGCAAGCGGGCGAGTTCTTCGATGGAGAGGTCTGCCAGCGAGAGCGGTTGAGAATCTTGCGTCTGCGCGTGGGCAGGAAGTGCAACGGCGATAGCCGTGACAAGCGCGAGCATTGACAGGTCAAAATTGGCAGTGTGGCGCAACAACCAGTGATCCTCAGTACGAAGCTGTTCGTCTCTCGCATTCGGCACCCTGATAACAGCGTGCTGATCTATGACCTGTCAGCGCTCGAAGCGTCCGTCAGCGAATGGTCACGCATCATAAACCATCGCGAAATCGAAAGCATCGCAGGCAATGTGCGCCAACTCATTGAATTTGCTAAAAAACCGTAACGGAACGCGTTATGTTCCGCTGGTCTGCGCTCAATTTCCAGGAAGGATTAGAACGCCTCGCCGTCGAATAGATGGCCGAGTTTGCCGCGTTTGGTCTCCAGATAGTTCTGGTTGTGAGGATTGCGCCCAGTCTCGTGCTTCAAGCGTTCAACGACTGTCACGCCCTGCTCTTCCAGGGCTTTGATCTTGCGGGGGTTGTTCGTCATCACCTTCACTTCTCGAATGCCGAAGTGTTCAAACATCGGGCGCAGCAGCGAGTAGTCGCGCATATCCGCGCCGAAGCCGAGCGCTTCGTTGGCCTGCACGGTATCCGCGCCTTTGTCTTGCAGGTGGTAAGCGCGAATTTTGTTGAGCAGGCCAATGCCGCGTCCCTCTTGGCGCAAATAAAAAATCGCACCGCGGCCAGCGAGAGCGATTTTGTGCATGGCGGCCTGGAGCTGGGCACCACAATCGCAGCGCAGACTGAACAATGCGTCGCCGGTCAGGCATTCGGAGTGCACCCGGATCAACACCGGCTCCGGTGTGCGGACATCGCCCATGGTCAGCACTACATGCTCCTTGTCCGTCGCGGAGTCGCTGAAACCGTGCATTTCAAACATGCCCCAGGGGGTGGGCAATTTAGAGGATTCAATATAGGTAATTGCCACTTCGCAACCTCAAGCGGGCTCAGCCCGTCAGATAAATCAGTAGCTGCAGACTAGCTGCCGCCGGCACCGCCGCGAGTACATCATCGAGCATGATGCCGAATCCGCCGCCGACGCGTCGGTCGATCACGCCGATTGGCCAGGGTTTGACCATATCGAAAATGCGGAACAGAACAAAACCGGTCAGCACCCAATACCACTCCAGGGGCACGGCTGTCATGGTGAGCCAAAAACCGACGAATTCGTCCCACACAATGCCGCCGTGGTCGTGCACGCCGAGTTTGTGCGCGGTGCGGTGACAGAAGTAGATGCCGAGTAGAAACGCCACCACCAACATGGCGATATACATGGGCAGGGGCAGAAAGTAGGCGGCTAGGACGTAGAAAGGAATCGCAGCGAGAGTGCCCATGGTGCCCGGCACCCAGGGCGCCAGGCCGGAGCCAAAACCAAAAGCCAGGAGCGCGGCGGGATCGCGCAACAGGTCACGCAGGTGCGGATTCGCCTCAGCCAAAATGGTTATACCCCCTGCGTTCCAGCTCCACGGGCTTGCCGTTTTTCAGCAGAAGCAATTCATGTTTATGAGTGATTTTGCCGATGGCGGTGGCGACTATGCGGCCCTCGGCAATCCACGCTTTGACTTTCTCGACCTGATCGCGCGGCACGGTGAAACACAGTTGATAATCATCACCGCCGGTCAACGCCCACTCCTGAGCACGGTCTTCGGAGGTGTACTTGCGCCAGTGTTCAGAAATCGGCAGGCGCCCCAGGTCAACCATGGCGCCCACGCCACTGGCTTCACAGATTTTGCTCAAGTCCGCATAGAGTCCGTCGGAAATATCGATCGCCGCCGAGGCAGTACCGGCCAGTAGTTCACCTACGAGAATCCGCGGCGTCGGGGCGTAAAAACGCTTAAGCAGATAACTGAACGAGCCGGTTGCCACAGTCAATTTCTGCTGGATCACGGCGAGTGCTGCGGCACCGTCACCGAGATTGCCGGTGACATAGATGACGTCATCCGGGCGGGCGCCGGCCCGGCGCAGCGCCTGGCCCGGCTCCACTGAACCGTGCACCTGCACAGTAATGCTGAGCGGGCCGCGGGTGGTATCGCCGCCGATCAGACAGCATTCATAGTGATTGGCGATAGAGAACACTCCGTCGGCGAAGCCCGCCACCCAATCTTGATCCAAGTCCGGCAGCGTCAGCGCCAAAGTAAACCAGTGCGGGCGCGCACCCATGGCTGCGAGATCGCTCAAAGCCGCGCACATCACCCGCGTGCCGATGCGGTCGGGAGCAGTGCCCCTGGGGAAATGCACACCGTCCACCATGGTATCGATCGACATCACCAATTGCCGCCCTTCCGGCGGGCATACCACCGCGCAATCGTCGCCTATGCCGAGCAGTACATCACTGCTGATGGCGGCGCGGGCGAAGTAGGTATTGATGAGGCCGAATTCATCCACGGCTTATTCCCCTCCCCGTCGTGCGGCTTGGACTTCCACCAGGCGCAGACGCCCGGCGACCCGGTCCAGCACGCCATTCACGAATTTATAGCTGTCGGTGGCGCCGAATTTTTTTGCCAGTCGCAGACCTTCGTTGATTACCACTTTATAAGGCACATCCACGCGAAAGCGCAGTTCGTAGGTGCCCATGCGCAGCAGCGCCAGGCTGATGGGATCGATCTCGTTCAGAGACAGATCGGTGACGAAAGGCAAAAAGTCGGTTTCAATCACCGTCAAATTGGCCGGCACTTGATGCAGCAATTCGCGGAAATAGGCGGTATCGACATTGCTCATGTCGTTGTCCGCGTAGAATTCCGCCTCTATGACGTTGAGCGGATTTTTGCTTACCGACCATTGGTAAAGGGCCTGCATAGCGTAATGGCGCGCCTTGCTGCGCAGGGCCGGTAAGTTTTGTTGATCAATATTGCTCATAGTGCTCGCTCGTGAGGCTCCCGCCGCAAAAATCAAAGTTGGCCCAACAGGGAAACCATTTCGAGTGCAGTTAAGGCCGCCTCAGCGCCTTTGTTGCCCGCCTTGGTGCCAGAGCGTTCGATGGCCTGCTCGATGGTATCCACCGTCAACACGCCAAAGGTCACCGGGATGCCGGCGTCCAGGGATACCTGAGCGAGACCCTTGGTACATTCACCCGCGACATATTCGAAGTGTGGCGTACCGCCGCGGATGACCGCGCCTAGGGCAATGATGGCGCTGTAACTGCCGGCGCGTGCCAACTTTTGTGCCGCCAGCGGCATTTCAAAGGCGCCGGGGACATAAACGATATCAATCTGATCGTTCTTAACGCCATGGCGACGCAGCGCATCAAGGGCGCCCTCTTTCAAATGCTCCACCACAAAACTGTTCCAGCGGCTGACCAGCAGGACGAATTTGCCGTCCGCCGATTGGAAGTTACCTTCGATGACTTTCATAGGATTCTCGTATCTCAGTGTTCAAACGTTTTGCTACAAATTCAAAGATTTTGAATGTATTCCAGCACTTCCAGGTTGAACCCGGAGATGGCGTTGAAGCGGTAGGGCGCACTCATCAGCCGCATCTTTTGGACGCCGAGGTCCTGCAATATCTGCGATCCGGTACCCACTTGTTTGTACGCCAGCTGACGGCTGGGGCGACGCGGCTTGCCGGTCATGATCCAGTCGATGCTTTCTTCAATTTCCTCGGTGGTCTCGTTGTGGCAGATCAGCACCACCACACCCTTGCCTTCCGAGGCGATCTTTTGCATAGCGGCCTGACAGGTCCAGGGCTTTTCATCACCCACTTCACCGGGCCAGAGCGCCATTAAGTCCCGCGCGGTGCTGCCCACATGCACACGCACCAGGGTGGGTTCAGTGGGATCTATAGTGCCTTTGACCAGCGCGAAATGGCGCTCATTGCGGGCACCGTCCAAATAAGTCCGCAGAACAAAATCGCCGTAGAGTGTTTGCACCTGACGCTCGTTGACGCATTCCACGGTTTTTTCATGCACTGTGCGATATTGGATCAGGTCGGCGATGGTACCGATTTTCAGCCCGTGCTGCCGGGCGAACACCTCCAAATCGGCGCGGCGCGCCATGGTACCGTCGTCGTTCATGATTTCAACGATTACTGCGGCCGGCTCTAATCCCGCCAGGCGCGCGAGATCACAGCCAGCCTCGGTATGGCCAGCGCGGGTAAGGACACCGCCAGGTTGCGCCATCACCGGGAATATATGGCCGGGCTGCACTATGTCCTTGGGTTCGGCATTTTTGTTGACCGCCGCCAATACCGTGCGGGCGCGATCAGCAGCGCTGATTCCCGTGGAAACCCCTTCCGCTGCTTCGATCGATACCGTGAAATTGGTGCGGTGGCTGGCGTGGTTCTCCGCCACCATCAATGGCAACCCCAACTGGCGGCAGCGCGCCTCGGTCAGAGTTAAACAGATCAACCCGCGGGC
>JAEZGT010000410.1 GCA_023416875.1 Pseudomonadota bacterium | reverse complement strand
GAGTGGGAGGGCGCGGGAATGACGAAATGGGAGGGCGCAGGAATGACGAAATGGGAGAGCGTGGGGATGAGGGGAGGGAGGGCGCGGGAAAGATGGGGAAGATGGATTCCCGTGAAAACGGGGATCCATGCTCTTAAGCCAAGGTGATGCAAGAATTAACACCGTCATCCTCGCGCAGCGGGGATCCATGCTTTTAATCCAAGGTGATGCAAGAAATTAACGTCGTCATCCTCGCGCAGCGGGGATCCATGCTCTTAATCCAAGGTGATGCATGAATTAACGTCGTCATCCTCGCGCAGCGGGGATCCATGTTCTTAAGCCAAGGTGATGCATGAATTAACGTCGTCATCCTCGCGCAGCGGGGATCCATTCTCTTAATCCAAGGTGATGCATGAATTAACGTCGTCATCCTCGCGCAGCGGGGATCCATTCTCTTAATCCGAGGTGGTTCATGAAATAAATGGATTCCCGCTACGCGAGAATGACGGGGGACAGAGGACATGGATTCCCGCTATGCGAGAACGACGGGGACAGAGGACATGGATTCCCGCTGCGCGAGAATGGCGGAGCGGGAGGGCGGAGGAATGACGAAGAGGGCAGGAAGGGCAACCCTGCGCTTTTTAATCTTCCTTCGCGCGCGATTCCAGAATCTGCACCGCTGGCAGTGCTTTACCTTCGACATATTCCAGGAAGGCGCCGCCGCCGGTGGAGATGTAGGAGATTTGGTCGGCGAGGCCGTATTTGTCGATAGCGGCCAGGGTGTCGCCGCCGCCAGCGATGGAAAATGCGTCGCTTTCGGCGATGGCGCGGGCGATGGTTTCGGTGCCTTTGGCGAAGGCGTCGAATTCGAATACGCCGCAGGGGCCGTTCCACAGGATGGTTTTGGCGTTTTTCAGAATCTCAGCGACTTTGGCAGCAGTTTTTGGGCCGTAGTCGATGATTTCTTCATCCGGCGCGATTTCGTTGACGTTTTTCACTTGGGTCGCGGAATCGTGTTTCCACTCTTTGAAACCCACTTTGGTCACAGTAACGTCTTCGGCAAATACCACTTGGGTGGCGGCGCGCAGGCGTTGTGCTTCGGGGATCAGGTCTTTCTCGTGGAGGGAGTTGCCCACTTCATTGCCGGCGGAGGCGACGAAGGTGTTGGAGATACCGCCGCCGACAACCAGCACGTCAGCGATTTTTGACAGGGCATCCAGAACCAGCAGTTTGCTCGATACTTTGGAGCCGCCCACCAGGGCCACCATGGGGCGTGCCGGTTTTGCCAGGGCTTTCTCCAGAGCTTCGAGTTCGCTGGCGAGCAGCGGGCCGGCGCAGGCAACCGGCGCGAATTTGGCGACACCGTGGGTAGAGGCCTGGGCGCGGTGAGCGGTGCCAAATGCGTCCATGACAAAAATGTCGCACAGGTTGGCGTAGGCTTTGGCCAGGCCTTCGTCGTCGGAGGTCTCGCCCAAGTTGAAGCGCACGTTCTCCAGCAGCACCAGATCACCCTCCTGCATGGTGAGGCCGCTTTTCCAGTCGCGCTCAACAGGGACTTCTTTGCCGAGCAATTGGCCCAGATAGGCGGCGACGGGTTTGAGGGAGTATTGCTCTTCGTATTCACCTTCGGTGGGGCGGCCCAGGTGGGACATCACGATCACTTTGGCGCCGGCTTTTAGCGCCAGCTCGATGGTTGGCAGAGAAGCGCGGATACGGACATCAGAGGTGATTTTGCCGTCCATGATCGGCACGTTCAGGTCTTCGCGGATCAGCACGCGCTTGCCTTTGAGATCCAGTTCGGACATCAGCTTAACGTTCATGGGTGTACTCCGTGGGGAAGTGTTAGAAATGAAAGCCGCCCCAAAAGGGGCGGCTGAGGAAACTTCATGGGGTTGCCGGGGCGGCGGTGGTGCCGGTCAATCCAGCAGCTCCTTGGCGGTATTGGCGATATTCTCTACGGTGAAACCGAAATAGTCCATGAGAACATCACCGGGGGCGGATTCACCGAAGGTGGTCATGCACACCATGCGGCCGTCGATGCCCACGTATTTGTACCAGTAGTCCGCATGGGCTGCTTCCACCGCGACTCGGGCGGTGACTTCCAGCGGCAGAACCGCTTGTCGATAAGCGGCGTCCTGTTCGTCGAACACGTTGGTGCAGGGCATGGAGACCACACGAACCTTGGTGCCTTCGCCAGCGAGTTTTTCCGCCGCTTTGACAGTGACGCCCACTTCAGAACCGGTGGCGATCAGAATCACATCCGGCGTGCCGTCACAATCGCGCAGGATGTAACCACCCTTGGCGATGTTGCTCACTTGCGCGTCATCGCGGCTCATCGGGTCCACGTTCTGGCGAGTGAACACCAGAGCGCTGGGACCGCTGCGGCGCTCCAAAGCGGATTTCCAAGCAACGGCTGTTTCCGTTGCGTCACAGGGACGCCAAGTGTGCAGGTTGGGCGTCATGCGCAGGTTGGCGACCTGCTCGATGGGCTGGTGCGTTGGGCCGTCTTCGCCCTGGCCGATGGAGTCGTGGGTGTAGACAAAAATGTTTTGCACGCCCATCAACGCGGACATACGCACGGCGTTGCGGGCGTATTCCATAAACATCAGGAAGGTTGCGCCGTAGTTGACGAAGCCACCGTGCAGGGCCAGGCCGTTCATCAGGCCGCTCATGCCGAATTCACGCACGCCGTAATAGATGTAGTTACCGCTTGCGTCCTCTTTGGTGACAGGCTTGGAGCCGGACCACAGGGTCAGGTTGGAGCCGGCCAGGTCAGCGGAGCCACCGAGCAGTTCGGGCAGCAGCTCACCGTAAGCGGCTATGGCATTTTGCGAGGCTTTACGGGTGGCGATTTTCTCGCCTTTGGACTGGCACTGGCGGATAAAGGTATCGGCTTTGGCGGAGAAGTCCGCCGGCAATTCGCCTTTGATCACGCGGCGTTCGAATTCGGCAGCCAGTTCCGGGTGCGCCTTGCGGTAGGCAGCGAATTTATCGTTCCAGGCTTTTTCCGCAGCGGCGCCGGCTTCTTTGGCGTCCCAACCGGCGTAGATGTTTTCGGGGATCTCAAAGGGGATGTGTTCCCACTTCAAGTATTCACGCGTGGCGGCGATTTCTGCGTCGCCGAGGGGTGAGCCGTGGCTGTCGTGGCTGCCGGATTTGTTGGGCGAGCCGTAACCGATGATGGTTTTGCAGCAGATCAGGGTGGGTTTGTCTTTGACGCTGCGAGCTTGTTCGATGGCGGCCTTGATGGCGGCGCTATCGTGGCCGTCGACGTTGGGAATGACATGCCAGCCGTAGCTTTCAAAACGCATGGGCGTGTTGTCGGTAAACCAGCCCTCCACATGGCCGTCGATGGAAATGCCGTTGTCGTCATAGAAGGCGATCAGTTTGCCCAAGCCCAAAGTGCCGGCCAGGGAGCAGGATTCGTGGGAGATGCCCTCCATCATGCAGCCGTCGCCTAAGAAGCAGTAGGTGTAGTGATCGACGATCTCGTGGCCGTCGCGGTTGAATTGCGCAGCGAGGATTTTCTCCGCCAGCGCCATACCCACAGCGTTGCTAATACCTTGGCCCAAAGGACCTGTGGTGGTTTCAATGCCGGGGGCGTAGCCGTATTCCGGGTGGCCTGGGGTTTTGGAGTGAAGCTGACGGAACTGCTTGAGTTCGTCCATCGGCAGGTCATAACCGGTGAGATGGAGAAGGGAATAAACGAGCATGGAGCCGTGGCCGTTGGACATCACAAATCGGTCGCGGTTGGGCCATTTGGGGTTGGCGGGATTGTGGTGCATAAAATCGTTCCACAATACCTCGGCAATGTCCGCCATTCCCATGGGAGCGCCTGGGTGACCGCTTTTGGCCTTCTGGACGGCGTCCATACTCAGGGCGCGTATGGCATTGGCTAATTCTTTACGGGTTCGCATCAGGGAAACTCCTCTCACATGTCGGAAACGCCCATCGCCAGGGGAATGATCGGGTGGGATGGGTCAAAGGTCGGCTATTCTCCCCGAGAAGTTTGGAGAGGTAAACCATTCTCGAATAACGCTTATCTACTGGTTAAAAATTGCAAATAGCGCCACACAAAACTCGCAGTGGCCAGGTATGAGGGCTGCGTACCTATAGGCACAGCATGTCGAGGTGTGCATATATGTTGTGCTTAGGTATGATGCGCTGGAACTAGTGTAGGGGCCTTCCTTATCACGTGTAGTGCGTAGTACGTCATTCGGAACCTGTGTTAAAAGGGTATTTATCATGGTTTTCTCCGAACCCACGTTTTTGTTCTTCTTTTTGCCCTTGACCTTAGCGTTTTATTTTCTGCTACCAGGGGGCGGCAAAAATTTCTTCCTCCTAATCGTGAGCCTGATTTTCTACGCATGGGGAGAGGAGTTATTTCTTCTCGTCATACTGGCGATGATAGTCCTTAATTATTTCACCGCCATCTGGATAGACCGGACGGCGCAGCCGCAAGCTCGGTTGCGACTCACCCAACTGGGTGTGGCGTTGAATATACTGGTGCTGGTTTATTTTAAGTACGCCTATTTTTTTGCGTCGAACGTTACTGAAAATGACACTATTCTGGCTTATACACGTTCGATTCATCTTCCTATAGGGATTTCGTTTTACACGTTCCAAGCTTTGAGCTATCTCATTGACGTCTATCGTCGGCACGTTGCCGCGCAACGTGATCCAATAAAAATGGCGTTATTCATATCATTATTCCCACAGCTGATTGCTGGGCCGATTGTACGCTACAGTGAAATTGAAAAAGAGTTGGTTGACCGCAAGACAACTCGATCTGATTTCACCATAGGCGTGGAGCGATTTATCATCGGTCTTGCCAAAAAAATTCTGATTGCGGACCCTCTTGGTCTGGTGGCGGATCAGATTTTCGCGGTACCGCTCGATGGACTTTCCACTCCGGTAGTTTGGGCTGGAATTGTCTGTTACACCTTCCAGATTTTCTTTGATTTCTCGGCCTATTCGGATATGGCCGTTGGCCTCGGTCGAATGTTCGGATTCAAATTTCCCGAGAACTTTAATTTTCCGTATATCGCGACATCGGTGACAGAGTTCTGGCGGCGCTGGCATATGACACTTTCCCGCTGGTTTCGCGACTATCTCTATATTCCGCTCGGAGGCAACCGCTGCGGCAAAACCCGCAATTACTTCAATTTGTTTCTGGTGTTTCTGGTGTGCGGATTTTGGCATGGTGCTTCCTGGAATTTCGTTTTTTGGGGAGCTTATTACGGGATTTTCCTCGTGTTGGAGCGGCTGGGTTTGCTGACTTTTCTGGCCCGACTTCCGCGTCTCCTAGCTCATGCCTATTTGTTGCTCGTGGTGATAGTGGGCTGGGTGCCGTTTCGTGCGGAAACACCTGAACAGACGTGGGCGTTTCTGCGCCTTATGTTTATGCCCGGTGAATATGAGACTGCGTTTTTGTACCCACTTGAACGCTTTATCAACGGTTACGTGCTCTTTACCTTGATATTAGCGGTGATATTTTCGATGCCGGTGGGGCATTGGTTCCGCACTCGCTATACCTCATTGAACGCTGGCGTAAGGCGGTACGGTTATAGTGGGTTTGTCACTACAATTTTTTGCTTGTCTGTAGTGGCTGCGGGCGCCGCTTCCTATTCACCATTCATCTACTTCCGGTTTTGATTATGGAACGCAATGATGGATTTATTGGTGCAGTTCTGGCGATGGTTCTCTTGGCAACTCCGGCGGTCGCGACTTTATTCGACATTCTGAGCGGACCCGACAGCCCGCGCGCGGAGAGTATCGCGCGCACGCCGTCACTGGATACCGGGTGGGGCCGCTATGTGGCGGATTCCCGGTTTTACATCAAACAGCGGTTCGCGACCAAAGATCAGTTGATTGCGCTCAATGGTTTTTTGAAAACAGAGATTTTTGCTTCCTCGCCCTATCCTAAAGTTGTTCAAGGTGAGGACGACTTCCTATTTCTGGCCGATGAGGAGGCGATTAATTACTTCCAGCGCACAGAATTATTTTCCACGGGTAGCTTGTCTGATTGGCGGTCAGGACTTATCGCCACCTCTGCCCGGATTGAGGCTATGGGAGCGCGCTATCAAGTATTGATTGCACCGAACAAAGACAGCTTGTACAGCGACCAGTTACCGGATTGGTTTAATCAACATCAGTACGAACAATCGCGACTGGACCAGCTTTTTGCGGTTCTGCAGGACTCGTCTGTCGGTGTCACATATCCGCTGGCGGCGCTGCAAAAAGCGGTTATTGATTTTCCATACGCATCCCCTTTTTTTAAAACCGACACTCATTGGAATGAATTTGGCGCGGGTATCGGCGCGTTACAATTACTAAAAGATCTCGGTATTCCGGTTGAAGCCTTAATTTATCCTCAACCATACATACCGGAAAAAGCCGGCGATCTCGCGCGGATGATCGGGCAGCAGGATTTGATGGTGGAGAACGGCTGGACATTGCCAGACGAATGGATGACAGCACGTTGTGTATTACCGCACGGCGAGCCTTTTTTAAATAAACAAACGGATCCGTTTAAATTCGATCGAGTTGATTGTACTGGCGGCCAACCAAATGGCCTGAAAGCGCTGATATTTATGGACTCTTTTGGTGTTGGATTAGTGCCTGCGTTGAGTGCTGCGTTTGAAGAAGCGGTATTTGTCTGGAGTTATAAAGC
>JAEZGT010000407.1 GCA_023416875.1 Pseudomonadota bacterium | reverse complement strand
GTCGCGAGCAGCTCAGCTCCTCGCGCGAGCTGCAGATCAGCCACTATCTGCGCATCAAAATCGACCTGGAACGCAAGCTGAGTTCGGCGCTGAAAGCCTTAGGTTGATACCATTTTTTGTCGATAACGTCCTACCGCGCATCGTCTGCTTTTTATTGAAGAGGCCCGTGATAGAATCCGCCGCGTTCATCTCCGACCCTCCGCGCAACCTCTGATCCATATCATGGTCTGCGCACAGTGGCGGCACTGAAACTTGATGATGAAATTTCGCGGCAGTCAGGTTCCGTTCTGATTTTGTGACTATTCACCGAGGTCAGCTTGATTTTTTTCCTGTTCTCCTACAATCGCGGTCCACTATTAAAGAATTGTGTCGCTTCCATCGAATACTGCGCACCGGGCGCCGAGCTGATCGTCTACGACGACAACAGCAACGATCCGGAGACCTTGGCAGTTTTGGAAGAGATCGGCAAAAAACATCAAATCCGCCTTACCGGCGACAGTAAACCGACAAGCCAGCACGGCGCGCTTTATACCAATATGCAACGCGCCATAGACTCCGTCAGCGGTGATGACCTTATTTTTTTTATTCAGGACGACGCCCAACTGATCCGCCCGATCAGGCCGGAGGATCTGGATTTTATTGTGCGATATTTTGCACAAAATCCTGGCGCCGGCTTTCTCGCGCCGGTTTTTCAAAAGCGAATTACCAAGCAGCGCACCCTTGATCGTTTTATTTATGATCCGCAGCGGGAGGTTTATATCTGCCACCACCGCAGTCGCATCGAAGTCGCAGGGGTTTATTATTCGGATATTTCTATCACTACGCGCCAGCGGCTGCGCGAAGTCGATTGGCGCTTTATTCCCGGCGAATACAAAAACGAATTGCAGGCAAAGAGCAAATTCCATGAAATGGGTTATTTATTCGCCCCTCTCGCCATGCAGCTGCCCATTGCGCCCGCTTATCGCAACAAGAAAAAAACCCTCGCATTTCAAATTGCCGAAAAACTCAATAGAGCCGGTTTATATAAATTCCATTACATGACAGAGCCGGCGATCACCAGATTGCGTACCCATTCGCCTGCGCAAGTGCCAATCGCAGAAGACTATCTGGAAACCGAACCTCCCTTGCAAAAGCCGTGGATTTTCCATCCACTGCGACGCTCACGCCTGCTGCGCAAGCTCGATCTGCTCGAGCATTTTTTCAAGACAAAATTCGCCCATTGAGGCAGGAGAAAAATGCAGATTTCCGTTTTGATTTCCACCTACAACTCTCCCGCCTGGTTGGAAAAAGTGCTGTGGGGTTACAGCTGTCAGACCCATAAAGATTTTGAACTGGTGATCGCCGACGACGGCTCGGACGCGCGCACGGCGGATCTGCTGGAGCGCATGCGCGCTGAAACCGGCATGACCATCCGCCATGTCTGGCAGGAGGACAAAGGGTTTCGCAAATGCCGCATCCTGAATAAAGCGGTGTTACAGGCACAGTACGATTATTTGGTGTTCACCGACGGTGATTGCATTCCGCGGCGGGATTTTCTCCAGGTGCACGCCGAAGAAGCGCGCCCCGGATATTACCTCTCCGGCGGTTATTTCAAATTGCCCATGGCGACCAGTCAGGCGATCAGCAAAGACGATATTTTCAGCGGTCGCTGTTTCGAAATCGGTTGGCTGCGTCGCCACGGTCTGGAATTCTGGCGCAAGCATTACAAAATCTGTCTGGGTCCCAAGACCGCGCGCGTTTTTAACCACCTCACCACCACCGCGTGCAATTTAAAAGGCTCGAATGCCTCGGTATGGAAAGCGGATGTGCTCAAAGTGAACGGTTTTGACGAACGTATGCCCTGGGGCGGTGAGGATCGCGAATTCGGCGTGCGCCTGATCAACGCAGGCATCAAATCAAAGCATGTGCGCTTTAATGCCGTGGTCATCCATCTGGATCACAGCCGTGGATATATCGATCCCGAGCGGGTAAAAGCCAACCGGGCTTTGCGCATTGCCAATGAAAAAAATAAAGTCGTCACCACGGAGTTCGGTATTCGCCAGCTTGGCGACGAAGATTAATTCAGCACGCTAGAAAAATGAGAAAGCCGGCTAATGCCGGCTTTTTTATAGAACACTTAGACTGGGCGATCAGGTTCCCGGAGGGCAAGATCCTGCGGTGCCACCCGCGTTGGCTGACGGCAGCTGACCATTCAACTGACTGAGGATATTGCTGGATTTCTCCGAAATAAATTTCAGCAAACCTGGGTCCGGTCCATAAATATTCGCACCGCGTCCGCCGCTGATATTACTGTTGGCAGGCAGACCTTGATCGAGGGACTGACGAAATTCTTCATAGGTGAAAAATTTGGTCGGGTCGTTGCGGACATACGCATCAATCAATGTTGCGAGACCATCAATCTTGGTGCGCATCACCTGCGGGTTGTAATAATTTTCGATCAAACGGCGCAATTCCGCGCGATAGCGCTCAAGCAGTGCCGGGTCTTTCAAGATCACATCCAACATCGGGCGCGTTGGAATGCCATCGTGCACCGGATTATCGATCACATGGTTGGTGATGCGGCAGGCGGTTTGCGCCGGCTGGGTGGTTCCGCCGAAGCCGCCTCCACCGAAACCACCGCCCCCAAACCCGCCACCACCAAAACCACCTCCGCCAAAACCGCCACCACCCGTACCGAGGTTGGGCGCAGGACCATTGCCCCACAAACCAAATCCTAAATTGAAATCCCAGGGCAGGTAGGTGAAGGTGTTTTGGCTGCGGCGCTCGTAGAGATAAAAATTATTTGCCGTTGCACCGTTCGGACTGTCGAGATTACCGGTCAGCACCAGCGCGGCCAGATATTTAATGGTGAGATCGATATCCACCCGCGAACGCGCCAGAGCGGTGTCGCCGCTGTTGATGTCCTGAATAAAGCGCACCAGCGCCGCACCTTCATTCGGAGTACCCACCGTCGAAGAATTATTTTCCAGCGGCAGACCCTCGCGATAATTTGCGTAAGTGTTGCCATTGAGTGTTAGGCGCTGGAGCAATTCACCTTTGTGCAAATCGCCCTGGTCGTCTTCATCTTCCGGAAAATGTTTTTCGACAAATTCAGAATCGATCATCTCGATCATTTGATACAGGCCGAGATGTTCACCCGCCACGTAGAGATCAACGTAGGAAATTTCCGGTGCCGGCACACCGGCATCGCGCATCAGGTCGTAAGCGAGCAGATCGCGCATAAAAGACGGGTCGGAGAAGCTCTGATTGAACACGAGCATTTTCATGCCCATGAATTTCTGATCGACATAGCGGTTCATATCGACCTTAAAACCAAAGCGTTTTGAACCTTGAGGAATTGAAAACAGCGAACCCTGACCTTTGATACGGAAGCCGACGTTTTCAATCTTGGCGCCGTTCAACTCGAAATTCGCCTGGTAATACACCTCTTGGCGGGCGCTCACCATGGACTGCCAAGTTGCTGGGGAAATGTCGACGCGCGCCGTGAACACCTTACTTCGATCAAACAACACATAGGCGGCGTTTTCGTATCCTGGTGTGGGATACAGTTCCAGGAATTCACTGTTGTTGTTCAAGCGGCCATAGCTGCGACCGTTTTTACTTTGATCGCGTCCCCATACCACGTAATCGACTTCTTCATCGCCGCGGAACAGGGATATGGAATCCTCGCGACCGAGGCCAAAGGTCACATGCGGCGTGCCATCGCTAGGCGCAGAGCCGCCGGCAATCACCACTATGCGTTCACCGGGATTCAAGGTTCTGGCGGGCAGGTTCTCCAGCGGGCTGCTGTCATCGGTGAGACGAAAATCGCCGAGATTGACGGCGGCAGTGCCGGTGTTAACCAGCTCGATCCAGTCGGCGCTCTCATAAAAGGCCGGCCGGTCCGACTGGGCGACCACTTCGCTGATGCGCAACGGCGAATTGCCGGTGGGCTTGCCGCGGACGATCCCATTGGGATTGTCCGCCTTCTGCTTATTGGCAGCGCCAGGAGTGGGTTCCAGTATTTGCGCGGTGCCGTTGAGCAAACCAAAGCTGCTGCCTTCCGGCGCGTCGCCTTCCATCCAGGACAAGCTGCTGATCAAACGGCCGTCCTGATACAGGCTCACAGCATCGGTACCGCCGAGTTTGAAGGGCACCGAGGGGGACGGCGGGTTGGTGTCATCTTTATCAGCGGCTGACGGTGAAAACAGCGTAGCGTGGTTCATCGGTGTGTCCTCAGGAAAGCGCCAGCGCTGAAGTCACTCGCTCGGCACCGTAGCTGTGCTCCGCATGTTTCCGAGACAGCAAGCCATCAAGAATGTCATCGCGAAGCGCCTGGAGCGGTCGATTCG
>JAEZGT010000322.1 GCA_023416875.1 Pseudomonadota bacterium | reverse complement strand
GATGCCGCTTGGGCGACCTACTTTCTCACCGGCGAGCGCATCAAGCGTTTTATCACCTCCAGGGATTTGCAAAATTGGGCGATGGAAATGACCGGCATGCCGGAATGGCTGTTCAAAGATGCTTACCACACTGTCGGCGATACGGCGGAAACCGTGGCGCTTTTGGTCGGACAGGCGAGATCGGAAAAGGAGGACGTGTCATTGCAGGAATGGGTGGAAAGGCAAATTATGCCGCTGATGCCTTTGAGCAAACCTGAACAGGGTGAACGGGTTAAACAGTGGTGGCGGGAACTCGATACCGCCGAATGTTTTGTGCTGAATAAAATCATCACCGGCGCTTTTCGCGTCGGCGTTTCCAAAACCTTGGTGTTGCGAGCATTGGCGCAAGTGGCGCAATTGGACCCGGCGGTGGTCGCCCACCGATTTATTGGCACTTGGCAGCCCACCGCAGAATTTTTTCAGGAAGCACTCAGCGCAGCCGGTCACACTTCCACGGCGCCGCGCCCTTATCCGTTTTATCTGGCGTATCCGTTGGAGCAAGAATTGGAATCCATCGGCGAGCCGAAAGACTGGCTCGCGGAATGGAAATGGGACGGTATTCGCGGGCAGGTGATGCATCAGGGCGGAGAAGTCTTGATCTGGTCGCGCGGAGAAGAATTGGTGACCGCGCAATTTCCCGAGCTGGAAGAATTGGCGCGACTGCTGCCCGAGGGCGCTGTGCTGGACGGGGAAATTCTCGCCTGGGCGGATAATGCGCCGCTGGATTTCTCCGCTCTGCAAAAACGCCTCGGACGCAAAAAACCGGGGCCGGTCGTCATGCGGGAAAGCCCGGTGATTTTTATGACCTATGATTTATTGCAATGGAACGGCGATGACTGGCGCGAGAGCCCGCTGCACGAACGCAAAACTCAGCTCGCCCTGCTGACGGCGCAAATGGACGACCCGCGTTTGAAATTTTCTCCGGTCTTGGAATTTAACTCCTGGGAAAAACTCGGCGAATTGCGCGAGCAGGCACGGGCGCAAAGTGTCGAAGGTCTGATGTTGAAGCGCCGGGATTCCAGCTATCAAGTGGGCCGCAAAAAGGGCGATTGGTGGAAATGGAAAATCGATCCCTACACCATCGACGCGGTATTGCTCTACGCGCAACCGGGCTCCGGTCGCCGCGCCAATTTATATACGGATTACACCTTTGCCTTGTGGCAGGGCGAGGAATTGGTGCCGGTGGCTAAAGCTTATTCCGGTTTGACCGACAGCGAAATCAATCGCGTGGACAATTGGGTGCGCCGCAATACCGTGGAGCGCTTCGGCCCTGTGCGTTCGGTAAAACCGGAATTGGTGTTTGAAATCGCCTTCGAAAATATCGCTTTTTCCAAACGCCATAAATCCGGTGTGGCAGTGCGTTTTCCGCGTATCAAACGCTGGCGCGAAGATAAGCCCTATAGCGAAGCGGACACCCTGGATAATTTAAAATCCCTGATTCGCGGCAATGCCGATTCAGCCTCGGCGTAAATCCATGTCCCGCGCTTCCGCAAACAAATCGCTTTCCACTATTCAGCCCGCTCAGCCAATAAATGCGGAGGCGGCCTGGGCAAAAATCGATGCGTGGTTCGCGCAACAAGGTTGGCAGGCGACGGCATTTCAGCGCGCGGCGTGGCAGGCGTACCAGCAAGGCAAAAGCGGACTGATTTATGTGCCCACTGGTTCGGGGAAAACCTATGCGGCGGTATTCGCGGCCATCGCCGAGCTGTTGCAAAATCCTCCACATCCAAAAGACGACGGCTTGCATCTGCTCTATATCACACCGCTGCGCGCGTTGAGTCGCGATGTGGAAAAATCGATCAGCAAGCCCTGTGCAGATCTCGGCCTCAATATCCGCATCGAAACCCGCACTGGCGATACCAAATCGTCACTGCGGCGCAGGCAGCAACAGCGTCTGCCGCATATTTTGATCACCACGCCGGAATCCTTTGCGCTGCTGCTTTCCTATCCGGGCGCGCGCGAACAATTTCAGAAAACGCGCAGTGTGATTATCGATGAATGGCACGAACTCGCCGGTGGTAAACGTGGAATTTTATTGGAACTGGGTTTGGCGCGTCTGCGCAAAATCGCCCCGTCCGTGCGCACCTGGGCGCTGTCCGCCACCATTGCCGACCCGCAGACAGCGGCGCATTTGGCGGTGGGGGAGGGCAATGATGCGGCAATTATTAAAGCGGATATCAAACGGCCGGTATTTGTGCGCTCGTTATTGCCGGAAAAGGTCGATGCATTCCCCTGGGCTGGACATCTGGGTTTATCGATGCGTGATAAATTGGTGGCGGATCTGGATATAGAGCGCAGCACCTTGATCTTCACTAATACGCGCTATCAAGCGGAAAAATGGTTTCAGGAAATTCTCGACGCGCGCCCGCAGTGGGCAGGACTGATTGCACTGCACCACGGCTCCCTCGATATCAAAGTGCGCGAATTTGTTGAATCTGGAATTAAATCCGGTACGTTGAAATTGGTGGTGTGTACATCATCGCTGGATTTGGGGGTGGATTTTCCCCAGGTAGAGCGCGTCTATCAAATCGGCTCACCCAAAGGCATAGCCCGCACCATGCAGCGCGCTGGCCGCGCTCGCCACCGTTTGGGCGAGCCTTGCGAAATTACCTGCGTGCCCACCCACGCCCTCGAATTATTGGAATTTGCTGCCACCCGCAGCGCCGTAATCAAAGGTGAAGTGGAAAAACGCCCGTTTTTGCACAAGCCCTTTGATGTGCTGGCGCAACATCTGGTGTCCTGCGCCACCGGTGATGGTTTCATCGCCGAGGAATTATTTGCCGAAGTCAAAACCGCTTATTCCTTTCGGGATCTCACTTGGCAGGAATTTCTCTGGGTGCTCGCGTTGGTGGAGCACGGCGGCGCCAATCTGCAGGCGTACAGCGAATATCACAAAATTGCTCAGGACGAAGGCGGCGCATTTCGCATCGTCAGTCCACGCCTCGGCCATGTGCACCGGATGAATATCGGCACCATTCATTCGGATGCGCAATTGCAAGTGAAGTTTCTGCGCGGCAAAACTCTGGGTATGATCGAAGAAGGTTTTGTCAGTCGCTTGCAAAAGGGGGATCGCTTTGTTTTTGCCGGTCGCACCCTCGAATTATTTCGGGTGGAGGATGCGCAGGTATTAGTGCGCCTCAGCGAAAAATCCAGCCGCGCCATTACCAAATGGCCGGGCAGCCGCCTGCCCATTTCCGAATCCCTCAGCGCCGAAATTCGCGCACTGCTGAGCGACCGCAATGCATGGCGGGTGTCGGAAGAGCTCGCCGCCATTGAGGTTATCCTGCAGCGCCAAGCGGAATTATCCGCAGTGCCCGCAGCGCATCAGCTGCTGGCTGAAATCTGCCGCACCCGCGAGGGCCATCATTTATTTCTCTATCCCTTTGAAGGTCGTCTGGTGCACGAAGGCCTGGCACCGCTGCTGGCCTATCGTTTTGCCCGCTTGCAGAAGGCGAGTTTCTCCCTGACGGTCAATGATTACGGCATGGAATTTCTCTGCCGCGAAGCATTTCCTTATCAGGAGGTGCTAACTGCGGAAATTTTTTCTCCCGACAATCTGGCCGATGATACCCTTGCCAGTTTGAATATCAGCAATATGGCAAAACGCCAATTCCGCGACAT
>JAEZGT010000207.1 GCA_023416875.1 Pseudomonadota bacterium | reverse complement strand
GGGTTTCGCCGTTTTCGCGGATGAGCTCGAGGCCGCCGGCGAAGGAGTGGTCGAAGGAGCCGGTGGTGAATTGCGAAGCGATGTTGGTTTTGCCGACACCCTCCACACCCTCAACGGTGAGAAACAGGCCGCGGGAATTCGTTCTCATGGGGCCGCCGCTCCATTAACAGGTGCGGAGCGATAATCCGACCGTCTATTCGCACGTTGATACTGCTGGACTGCGCGATTGTGCTCCTCCAGCGTAGCGGAAAAGTGATGAGAGCCGTCTCCCTTGGCAACAAAATACAGCGTAGTGCCGTCCGCAGGATGCATAGCGGCATGCACGGCGGCACCACCCGGCATAGCGATGGGTGTCGGCGGCAAACCGGAAATGACATAGGTGTTATAAGGATTGGCCGAGCGCAAGTGCGCACGCGTTAAATTGCCGGAAAATTCACTGCCCAAACCGTAGATCACCGTAGGATCGGTCTGCAAACGCATACCCGCGCGCAGGCGCCGTACAAACACTCCTGCGATATCGCCTCGCTCAGAGGTCAAACCGGTTTCTTTTTCGATGATCGACGCCATGATCAAGGCCTCGTATGGAGAGGAGTAAGGAAGATCCTGCGCCCTGGTTGACCACTCTCGTTCCAGTGTCTGGCGCATCAATTGATGCGCCCTGCGCAACAATCCCACATCTGAATCTCCGGCGACAAAGCGATAGGTGTCTGGATAGAACCAGCCTTCCGGGTGATCCAGCCCTAGGTCCAACAGAGCAAGCTGCTCTTCCTGCGACCGTCCGCCAAGGCTCACTTGTAGTTTGGGTTGCAGGGAGAGAAGCTGGACCCAGTCCGCAAACGTCTTCCCCTCTACCAAGGTCACACTGTAGGTAATTACCGCGCCCGACTGCAGCCGTCGCAGCATACTTGCAGGAGACTCGCGCTCGGCAAAATTATACTCACCAACTTTGATCGAACCGGGCTGTACCATGCGGCTGTACAGACGCCAAACCCTCGGCCAGCGCAACATATCCTGCTCGTGCAGGCGTTGACCGACACTGTAGAGACTTTCACCTTTCTCGATAACGAAATAGCGGTTTGCTTCGCCAATCCAGTGGTCCCTATGTAGCCAGGTCCAAAAGTAAAAAGCCGTGATCCCGCTCATCAAGACCAGCCAGAGACCGGCGGACACAAGCACTCGCAGTCGACTGACTTTCATTCCCATATCACCATCCCGGTAAAAATCTTTTCGACCTGCGATTGTATCTGCGAGGTCACAAGTCCCGGTACGACCCAGCTCTTTTGTTCAAATAGTTTTACCGGCCAAACACCCCTGACACTGTTGCTTAGAAACACTTCGTCAGCCTGAATCAGCGCATCTATAGGAAAATCATCCTCCTGTACAGATATCGAACACGCGGGGGCAATGCGCTCCAGAATCAACCTGCGCATAACACCTTTAACTCCCGCATCGCTCATGCGCGGTGTCATCAGGACATGGTCTTTCACGAAAAACAGATTGTGATGAATGGCCTCGAGCAAATTGCCTTTGTGATCCAGCAACAGGCCCTGAATATCCGGAATTTCCGGTAAGGCTTTGGCAGCAAGGACATAGTCGAGACGATTTAAATGTTTGAAACCGACAAGGGTTGGATTGGGGTAAATCGGCAACTGGCAACGGTGCAAAACCACCCCTTCACGAGCCAGATGCGCTGTATCAGCAAGCGGCAGACACTGCCATATCAATGTTGGAGAGCACGTTTTAAATGGACGATAGCCCTGCCCACCTGAGCCACGGGTGACAATCAATTTGATTACTGCGTTAGCTTCGGCAGGGATAGCTGAGACAAAGCGTTGAAAAGACGCTTGCAGATGCGCGCGGGAGACGGCAATACCAAGCCGCACGCACCCAACTTCAAGGCGATCAAGATGATAATTCCAAAGAGATGCACGGCCACAGGATAAATGCAGGGTTTCAAATACACCATCACCAAATGCCAGCCCCCTATCGCTCACCTCCAATTGATCAACAAAGGCATCGTTGATCATGGTGAGCTTCTGGAAAGCCGTATTCATCGGATGCCTAATGATGTCGTTTAGACCCTGCGGAAAACCAGAGTACCGTTGGTACCACCAAAACCGAAGGAGTTGTTGAGAGCAACCTGAATCGGCTGCCGTTGCGCTTTGTGCGCAACAAAATTCAGATCGCACTCAGCCTCAGGGTCATCCAGATTGATGGTTGGCGGAGCTATTTGATCCTTGATCGCCATAACGGTAAATATGGTTTCAATCGCTCCCGCAGCGCCGAGCAGGTGGCCTGTCATGGATTTGGTTGAACTTACCGTCAGGCTGTATGCGTGCTCGCCAAATACGGATTTAACCGCGCGGCACTCGGCCAAGTCGCCTGCGGGAGTTGAAGTGCCGTGCGCATTGATATGCTGCACGTCCGCTGCGCTGATGTCCGCGTCTTTGAGAGCGTTTTGCATGGAGCGAGCTGCGCCTTCACCATCTTCTGGAGGTGACGTCATATGGAAAGCATCAGCACTGGTGCCAAAACCTATGACTTCAGCATAGATTTTTGCGCCGCGCGCCAGTGCATGCTGATATTCCTCTAACACAAGAACACCAGCACCATCCCCGAGTACAAACCCATCCCGTTCTTTATCCCAGGGCCGGCTGGCGCGAGTTGGCTCCGCGTTCCGTGTAGACAAGGCCCGCGCCGCTGCAAAACCACCGATCCCCACTGGTGTGGTGGCCATTTCCGAGCCGCCGCAGATCATGACATCGGCATAACCAAACATGATTTCCCGCGCAGCCAAACCTATGCAATGTGTGCCAGTGGTACATGCGGTAGTCACCGCAATATTCGCTCCTTTGAAGCCATATCGAATAGAAAGATTGCCGGCAATCATGTTGATGATCGAGCCCGGAACAAAGAATGGCGAAATCCTTCTCGGACCTCTCTCTTTGATCGTGATCGCGGTGTCTTCAATGGACCCCAAACCGCCGATTCCCGACCCTATAACGCAGCCGATACGCTCGGCATTCTCAGGTGTTACTTGAAGCCCAGAGTCTTCAACGGCCTGAATTCCGGCTGCCATACCATATTGGATAAACGGATCGACCTTTCTGGCTTCTTTTTCAGAGAGATAGGGAGAGAGGTCAAAATTTTTGACGGAGGCGCTGAATTGGGTGGCGAACGCCGAAGCGTCAAAAGAAGTGATGGGAGCGGCGCCACTCTTGCCCGCCAGAACGGCGGCCCATGATTCGGAAACATTGTGTCCCAAAGGGCTCACCATGCCCATACCGGTTACAACTACACGGTTTCGGCCCACTTTATTCCTCCAAACTTAACCTGGCGCAACAGCATAAAAGACATACGTCAGCGAACTGAAGACACAAAAAAAGCCTCAGGATGGGATCAGGCTCTTACGGGGAAAAATAAAAGCCGTACTATTTGCATAGATACGGCTTTTATTGAAAGACGTTACTGCGGTCGTGATCGACTTACGCCAAGTGCTCGTTGATGTAATCAATCGCGAGTTGCACGGTAGTGATCTTCTCGGCTTCTTCGTCAGGAATTTCGGTTTCGAATTCTTCTTCCAAAGCCATTACCAGTTCAACTGTGTCGAGAGAATCCGCACCCAGATCTTCTACGAAAGAGGCTTCATTTTTGACTTCCTCTTCTTTAACACCGAGTTGCTCGGCAACGATCTTTTTTACTCTTTCTTCAATGCTGCTCATAACGTTTATTAGCTCCTAATAGCCTTATATAAAATCAGCAGTTCGTCATGTGGAAGTCTTGGCGGGCTTACGTCCGCTTTGCATGCCCGCCACCAAGTGCGGGGATCAACTAAAGCGCGCATTTTAGCGTTATTTTTCCGGAGTTGTAATC
>JAEZGT010000116.1 GCA_023416875.1 Pseudomonadota bacterium | reverse complement strand
GGTGGAGCCTATTGAAGGGCATTATTGGGATTCCGAGCACAGCAGCGTTTCCGGTGGCATGCACAGTTTCGTGAGCAACTTTTTTTTGCAGCCGGTTGAATCAGGACCTGCCGAAGGCGGCTTGCGGCCATAATATATGTTTGCCGCATTCGCTTGGCTTATTGTAGCCACAATATTCGTGCAAGTGCCGAATCTATTGGGAATCGACCGTCAACAAAGTGGCGATCTGGATTTGTGGGCTGCAGCAAAAATCGCCTTTATCACCATCCCTCTGACATTTGTCGCCACTGCAGGGTTTGCCTTGTATTACGGCCGTGCGGAACAGCATTTCAGTTATTCCGCGATGGTGATATATGCGCATCTTGCTGCGCTTGCAGTGGGTGTTGCGATCCAGGTCGGCATTTTAAAAACACGTCAGGCCGATGTGTTGGAGATGGTAGGTTTGTTGATTTGTGTGCTTGGTCTGGTGCTGTCAATTTTCAGCAAACCCATTTTGGCGTGGTACCGAGGAGGCTAAACAATAGGCACAACTTGGCTCGCCATTTGAATAAACAATGCACCGACCGGAATATTCCGGTTTGTTAAGCAATAACAATTTGTTAAGCCATAACAATGAGGAAACAGGTATGACTATGCAAACTCATAACCGCACTGAAGATGTTAAATGTCTTAACGTTTTTTTGAAAAACGAGCTTTCCGCTGTGGAAACTTATCAGCAGTGTATCGAAAAAGTTGATGATGAAAAAATTGCCCCCAGCTTGGCGGATTTACAAAATTCCCATGAGCGCCGCGCACAATTGCTACGCCAGAAGATCGTTGAACTCGGCGGCACTCCAGTCGACTCATCCGGTATGTGGGGCAGCTTCGCCAAAATGGTAGAGGGTGGTGCAGGCCTGTTTGGTGACCGTTCAGCCATAGCAGCTCTAGAAGAGGGCGAAGATCGCGGCCGCGATAATTACATTGAGAAAAGCGATGATCTGTCACCGGAGCTGCAACGCTTTGTCAATGCAGAGTTGCTACCAGAGCAGCGACGCAGCCACGATATGCTGAATCGCATTCAGAAACTAGTACACTAAGAGTTAACTCAATTATAAGCCGGCAAAAGCCGGCTTTTTTTATGGGTGTTTTTTTGAGGGAGAATATGCCTGCACATCCTGCATATGCAGGCACGAAAAATTAATTCGAATTGCCTTTCCCCTTGGCCCCATAAAAACTTTCATATGCCAGATAAAGCGGCAAACAGATGGCAAGAGGAGCGAAAAAGAACACGCATCGGTATGCGAATACTCCGGCTATCAATTCATGTTTTGGTACTTCCCCAGCAAGTAAAGCCACAAATACGGCTTCCAGCACGCCCAGGCCACCTGGCACGTGAGAGACGGCTCCCGCTACACAGCTAACCAGCAACACTGCGTATACTGTGGGAAACGCCAATTCGTCCGGCATAAATTGGTAGATGGTAGCTGCCATCAATGTCCAGTGAACAAATGCAAGCCCAAATTGCAACAATACGACTTTAGCGGGCGGCAAGGTGAAGCTGTGATCGCGAATTTCGTACTCGCGTTTTTTTGCAAAAAAGCAAAAATATAGGTAGGTACCTACTACCAATAACAGTGCGGCACCGATTAACTGGAGGGCAGTTTTACCGACAATCCAATTCGATGGCGGATCTATACCACCGGAGACAAAAAGGCCGCCGGCGAGTAGACAATAACCCAGCCAATTATTGGTCACGCTTATGCCGATAATTTTTGTCACATCTCCGCTGCTGACGCCGAGGCGAGAGTAAAGCCGATAGCGCAGTGCCACACTGCCGATAACCGCCCCGAGATTGAGGTTGCATGCGTAACTGATCCAGGCCGCCACCATGGTGGCGAATGCGGAGGTACGCAGCTTCAGAATATAACGCCCGAACAAATCATAGGCGGCGTAGGCGGTGTAACAACAAAAGCCTATAGCAAAACCAATCAACAGCGTCTGCATATCCGTTTTGCGCGCCGTTTCAAATACCTTGGCCCACTCAATCTCCTTGGCATGCTGCACCAGCAAATAGGCAACGACGCAAAAGAAAATAAACGTCAGAATTTTTTTCAACAGCGAAGAATGGTCGCTGACCCAGCGCTTGACGCTACTCCAATGGTGTTTGCTCCAACTAAGCGCCATCTGCATATCAAACCTCGCTCAAATTTGTGTGATCGCGCTTCTCGACAATAATGCGCATGTTGGAAGCTTCCGGATGCTCCTGATCGACCGTCTGATCACTCGGCGATTTATCCTCAATATCGGCGCGCGCTTTAATTTCCCGGATAACGGGTGTGTGAGTTGGAAACCACGCGGCGACAGAAGGCCAGTGACGCATAATGTGATAAGAAAGGAAGTTTTTGATTAAATGCGCACGACTGCGCCGACTCAGCCAACGATTTTCAATTAAACGACTCGCTTTGCGCAGCTTTTCCATTTCTTGGTAAAGCTGTTGGTTAAACGAAGAGTCCAGCACCACCACATTAGCTTCCAGATTCAATGCGAGGCTGAGCGGATCAAGGTTGCTAGAACCTATAGTCGCCCAGTCGTCATCGATCAGCGCAATTTTGGCGTGCAGCGGGCGTTCGAGATATTCAAACACTTTTATTCCGCCGCCAGTCAGTTCATCGTAGAGGCAGCGGGCCGCGCGCAGGGCGAGCGGAATATCGGGCTCGCCCTGCAAAATAATCACGACTTCCACACCACGCTTGGCCGCATTCCGCAAAGCCCTGAGCATACGGAAGCTGGGGAAGAAGTAGGCATTGGCGATTACAATACGTTTACGCGCCTTGCGGATGCCGAGCAGATAGGCTTTTTCAATATCGTTGCGAAAACGGCGGTTATCCCTGGAAACAAAAGCAACCGCTGCGTCACCGACCTTTTCTGGCTGGCGAATATTGCGCATCAATTCACCGAGATTTTTATCGTTGGCGTTTGGTACATAGGCTTTGCATAAGTCGCGAATGATAGGAACCACAGGGCCTTCGAGTTCGACGGCATAATCTTGTTTTGCCGTAGGTCCGTGTTCGGTCATATGCTCGTGGCTGAGATTGATACCACCGATAAAAGCGTAGCGACCGTCAATCACCGCCAATTTGCGGTGCAGGCGGCGGAATAGGTTAGGGCGGGATTTAAGCCAGCTTGGCTGCGGATCGAAGATTTGAAATATCACCCCCGCTTCCGTCAGCGTCTTGATGTATTCGGCATCCAGATAGAAAGTGCCGTAGCTGTCTGTGGTAACACTGATCCAGACACCGCGTTTAGCAGCAGCTACCAGAGCTTTTTGCAACGCCTTGCCAACTCTGTCTTCTTCAAGGATAAAGGTTTCAATAAAAATTTCTTTCTCAGCGCGATTGATGCGGCGAAGTAGCTGTGGAAAAAATGTCTCGCCGTTTTCTAAGAGTTCGACGCGGTTTCCATCAGTGAACCGTTTTTTACCTTTATAAAGTTCAAACATGGCCAAATCCTCAAAAATTGATTTCAGCGAGTAGGGGCTTGTGGTCGGACAAATGCGACCAGGGTTTATTAGGTAATACCACCGGCGTGACGGAGCGCGCCGAGCGAGAATAAATTCGGTCCAGGCGCAGCACTGGAAAATTCGCAGGAAATGTTCGCGCAGGCTTACGGCCGCTGAAGCTAAAGACTTCCGACAAACCGATTTCCTCTTCAATGTATCCATGCCCGCGCATGCGCCAGTCATTGAAGTCGCCAGCGACAATCAAGGGGAAACTCTGCGGAATATCAGCGACCAGCGACTTGAGCATGCGCAACTGTTGTTGGCGATGGCTTTCCCGCAGGCTTAAATGGACGCATATGGTATGCAGCTGCTGTTCGGCGTCAGGTAAGTCCAATACGCAATGCAACAGCCCGCGCCGCTCAATTCCGTTAAGGGAAATGTCTTTATTTTCCCATGTAAGAATTGGATATTTGCTCAACAATGCATTGCCATGATGTCCTTCCGGGTAAACCGCATTGCGGCCATAGGCGTAGGATTGCCAAATGGCATCGGCGAGAAACTCGTATTGGGGTCGATGTGGCCAGCGCTCTGTGTGGCGTTTCGACCACGCGTGGTGCTCGCCTAATACTTCTTGTAAAAACACGATGTCTGCCGACAAGGTGCGTACGGCATTGCGGAGTTCTGGCAGGATGAATCTACGATTAAAGCTGGTAAATCCTTTATGCGTATTAACTGTCATCACTTTAATCGAAAAATGTTTTTTTTTATCCGCCATCGCCGCCGCTTCTCCTGCAGTTTTTACAAGTTGAAAGACATCGCTTCACAGCCTTCCGGGCATCGCCTACTTAAGAGGCGAACTTCGCTTCGTTTGCATAATTAATGCCGTTTAGAATTTTTAATCGGGAGGGAAAAGAAAAATTAAACTATAAAAAATTAAAGCCGAACAAGTCGGCTTTAATTTTTGTCTACTGCCTTCCTTGAACTTGAAACGGAACGCTATATTCGCGGTCCACGTCGACCTGCAACCGCAAAGACGATGGCAAGAATAATACCGACGACAAACAAGATCCAGGCGATATTGGTAGCGGTTCCGGCAATTCCGGTGAAGCCGAAAACAGCAGCGATGAGGCCGATCACTAAGAACGTAAGTGCCCAACTAAACATATAGATATCCTCCAGGAATTGATGTTTATGTATGACAGGTCTGCTAGCTGCCATGACCGAAGCTTTGCACTTAGTGTGCCATTCTTATGTTGGCCGATTTTTTGGAGATTATTTGCCCGGAAAATGCATTAAATGTCCGGCATCAAGGGCAAGTAGTGTCAGTCCAAGGCTTCTCAGCGTGACGACTGCGAGCATAATTACAATCAAGTCCAGAGTTTTTCGTAAAAACTACAGTTCTACATTAGAAAGGGGAGACGGCGTGAAACTATTATTACTTGCGATGACAATGGTATTAGCATCCTGCGTCAGCGTGCCTAAAGGCATCGAGCCGGTACATGACTTTTCTTTGAATCGCTATCTCGGCACTTGGTACGAGATTGCTCGGTTAGACCACAGTTTTGAGCGGGGCCTATCCCACGTCAGCGCGGAATATTCACTGCGCGATGATGGAGGACTGCGGGTCAAAAATGTTGGCTATTCCGCAGCAAAAGATCGATGGCAGGAAGCGGTCGGCAAAGCTTACTTCGTTGAAGATAAGAAAACGGGACACCTCAAGGTCACTTTTCAATGGCCGTTTTATAGCTCCTATGTTGTATTCAAGCTGGACGACGATTATCAACATGCCTATGTCACAGGTAACGATCTTAATACGCTTTGGTTGCTCTCTCGTACTCCGGCGGTAGATGATCGCGTGCTCCAGGCTTTTAAAGCTGAGGCAGCGCAACGCGGATTCGATGTGACGTCGCTCCGAATGGTTAATCAAACCCCGTTGGACTAGGGATTTAAGGCCGCCCAGTGTGGCGGTCATTGCAATCTTTACAAGAAACTTGTTTGATTTTTCCCGCTTACGGCGCTTAGCTCGGGTCTTTTTTGCCGTTTCTATGCTTCGTTGCACTTAATTTCCGAATTGGTGATTCTCTGGCACAATTTTTGAGTTGGATACCGACAGCCTGACGGGTTTTCCGTTCTGATAAGAATAATTATTAAGGCCGGTGTTGTTGTCGTCGACCAGAGGATGCAAGGTATGAAACGTTTTTTTGGGGAAATTTATTCCAAATATGGACAGGTGTTTCCTGTCGGACTCATTTTTGAAAAAGGTTATTTTTCGAGGTCTTTTGACCCTAAAATGAAAAATTTGCTGATGCTGTACTGCCCCGGAAATCCCGTGGCATTCAGTCAAATTTACCCGTTCTTTTTTTACGAAAAGGAGATGGCGGAACAGTTCGGTATCAGTATCCGTGCATTGCCGGTTGATCAGTACGCATCTGAATTAGTGCCTAAGGCTGACGTAATTGGTGTGCAAACCAATTTTTCTGCCGATAGCGAATATATTGAGAAATTGTTTGCTAAGATCCGCCAGCGTAACCCAGAGGCGAAGATCGTATACTTTGACTGGTGTGCCCCTCTTGATCTGCGTCTGGCCGAAAAAGTAAATCCCCATGTAGACCTTTATGTAAAACGGCAGGTGTTTCGTGATCCCCGACGTTACCTTTCATCAACGCTCGGCGACACTAATTTGGTGGACTATTACAGCCGCCTCTTTAATCTTGCGGACCGCGAGCAGCACTTCGAGATTCCCTCTGACTTTTTTTCAAAGGTTGTTTTGGGGCCAGGATTGTTAACTGGTCCCTATTTGCTAAATGCTTTCGCGGATCGGCGGAATTGTAGTCAGGAAAAAACCATAACCGTGCACGCACGTTTCAGTTGTTCGGGCACTCCCTGGTATTCAGCAATGCGCAATAGTGCGCTTCAGGCGTGCAAAAACTTACGCTCGGGAGATGCGGTTTATGGTAATGGCGTGTCGCGCAAGGAATTTTTAAAGGAATTGGCGCAGTCTAAAATGTGCTTCAGTCCTTTTGGCTATGGAGAAGTGTGTTGGCGAGATTATGAGGCCGCACTATATGGCGCGCTCTTGCTGAAGCCAGATATGGATCATCTCAAAACCGCGCCAGATATTTTTATTAAGAATGAGACCTATGTGCCTATTGCTTGGGATTATTCTGATCTGCGAGAAAAAGTGGAGTTTTATGCCAATGATGAGCACGAGAGACAGCGTATCGTGGAAAACGCGAGGCACGTCTTAAATGCTTATGTAAATGAGGGTGGATTTGTCCGGCAAATGACGCCGGTTTTCCAATTGGCACGAGGCGCAGTCGTACAAAAAGACTGGAATTTGGCGTATTCCTCAGAAACTATACATCCCGGTGAGCATAAAAGAGCGCGGGAATTGGAAGAGGCAGTTTAGAGAGATGAAGGCCCGCTAAGCGGGCCTAAGGTCGAGCGTGTCGACGGAGTTAGACTTTGTGGGATGTTATAAGGAGCCAATCAAAAACTGCTTAATTTTTGCACCTGGGATCTGGTGTCCAAGCCGCTCCAGTGATCTTCCCGCGCTTCCCTCCATCCATTCATCCAGATCACTCTCGCTTTGCCCGACTCAAATGGGCATGCGGCCCAAGATTTACCCGACATCGCCGCTTGGTATCCCTTGGTAAAGGCTTTTTCTATCGGGTTGCGTTTTTGGCTTCTCATTGGTCTTGCACCTCTCTTTCGTTGGGTGAGAACTCGATACAGCCATGTGCCTGATGGCTCAGGGATTATCGAGTGGCTTTTGCGGCGTCAAGCGGCTCATTACCTCCAAAATTGAGTGTGACGCTCGTTGTTAATCGAGGTCTTGCAGCGGATGCACCGCTGATGTTCCGGTTAGCTGGTCAAGCCGGAAATTAGGGCAAAGTGAATCGCTGCAGTTGGCTGTAAGCTGTTGAACATATAGGAGTATAATCTCGCGTTATTGTTCCGCTGTGTCTTATACATTGCGTCGCTTCGGCCGGTAATTGCGATGGAATGTGAAGAAAGTAGACAAAGATCCCCTGCTTGGGCGCGTGTCAAAAATCCGCTTATGGAGCGGCATCCGGACTCTAGTTAAACAAAGCCTTGGCGCTGTGTGAACGAATTTATATTTCTAGCGCCGCCGATTCATATTGCCAGAACTTATTACGAATTGATCACAATGATTTCCGCGACTTTTCATTTTTCCGCCACTTGTCCAAAAGGGCTTGAGGATTTACTTGTACGTGAACTTGAAGCGCTTTCTGCAGAGCAAGTGCAGACTACGATTGGCGCTGTCTATTTTGTTGGCTCTCTTAATGTCGCGTACGGATTGTGCATAGGGTCGCGAGTAGCCAATCGCGTATTGCTTTTATTGAACAATGCTGAGACTTCCACCCCTGTTGCCACTGAATTGGCGCTTTATTCCGCAGCGGCGGAAATCCCCTGGGAGCAGCACATGATGGGTGATACGACCTTCGCAGTGGACTTTGTCGGTACCAATAAAGCGATTACGAACACCCAATACGGAGCTGTTCGTGTGAAGGACGCCATTGTCGACCGGATGCGAGCCAAGGTTGGTCGCAGACCGGATGTTGATAAATCTCAGCCGCAGTTGCGCATTCAAGCGCGCCTTGCTAAAGGCCAGATCCAGCTGGCGCTCGATCTTTCGGGGGGGAGCTTGCATCAGCGCGGCTATCGGCTGGAGCAGGGTGCTGCACCGCTTAAAGAAAATCTTGCTGCGGGCATCTTGTTGCGGTTGGGGTGGCCTGAGATGGCGGGGGCGGGTGCCTCTTTGATCGATCCCATGTGCGGGTCGGGTACGTTACTCATTGAGGCGGCGATGATTGCAAGCGATATCGCGCCGGGTTTACTGCGCACGCGCAACGGCGGCAATTGGGGCTTTGCGCATTGGCTCGGTCACGACCCGCAAATCTGGAGCGACCTATTGGCAGAGGCGGAAAGCAGGGCGGCTAAAGGCGCGCAAACGGCGGGGCAGCTGCGGTTATGGGGAGCTGATCAGAATCCGCGGATGCTGCAGTACGCCAAGGCCAACGCCGACCGGGCTGGTGTTGGCGGGATGATTGGCTTCAGCAAAAGCGATATTCAACATTTCGAAAAGCCCGAAGCGTTCACTGGTAACGGTTTGATGCTGTGCAACCCGCCTTACGGCGAGCGCCTGGGCGAAGTGGAGGAACTCAAAGGAACCTATCTGGCTCTTGCGGACATGAGCAAGCGCCAGTGCCCCGGCTGGATGTTGGGAGTTTTTACCGGCAATCCTGAACTTGCCAAGGAAATGCGGTTGCGGCCGAAAAAAGTAAACAAGTTCTTTAATGGGCCGCTACCCTGCGAATTGTATGTCTATGAACTGCTCTCAGTTGAGCAGGCTACCTTGCGGCGCGACCGGGATTCGGTGCAGGAAGAGCATCTAAGCGAGGGCGCTTTGATGGTCGCGAACCGGATCAAGAAAAATCTGCGCAAGCTCACCCCGTGGCTAAAAACTGCGGAGACCAATGCCTATCGGGTATACGACGCCGACCTGCCGGAATATGCCGCTGCTGTGGATCTTTATGACGGCCGGCTGCATGTGCAGGAATATGCAGCGCCCAAGACGATTCCCGAAGATGTCACCCAGCGACGCCTGCGGGAATTATTGTCTGCCGTCGCCCATGTGTTTTCCGTTCCGCAAAAAAACATTGCTTTAAAAACCCGTCAGCGCAACAAAGGCACGCAGCAGTACGAAAAATTAAATGAAAGTCGCGAATATTTTGTGGTCAATGAAGGTCAAGGCAAGTTCTGGGTCAATTTGCGCGACTATTTGGATACGGGTTTATTCCTGGATCACAGGCCATTGCGTAAGCGCGTGTATGCGGAGGCGGGCGGCAAGCGTTTTTTGAATTTATTTTGTTATACCGCTAGCGGCACGGTACACGCGGCACTGGGTGGTGCCGTTCAAAGCGTCAGTGTCGATATGTCAAATACTTATCTGGACTGGGCGCAGCGCAACTTTGACCTCAATGCCATCAATAGCGATCGCCATCAACTCGTGCAGGCGGATTGCCTAAAATGGTTGCAGCAATGCAGACAGGGTTTTGATCTTATTATGCTGGATCCGCCGACTTTCTCGAATTCCAAACGTATGGATGGTGTTCTGGATGTGCAAAAAGATCATGTGGCGATGATCAAACGCTGCATGGAATTGCTTAATCGGGGAGGGAAATTGTATTTCTCAACCAACCTGCGCAGTTTCAAACTGGATTTTGCCTCGCTGGCCAGTTTTGCCATTGAAGATATATCCGAGCAGACAATTGATCTCGATTTTGCGCGCAACAGCAAAATTCACCGCTGTTTTCTGCTGCAACAGAAATAAGGTTTGTCTATGAGCGATTTATTTAAAGTGAAGTGCGCCTATGCCCCCGCTGGTGATCAACCCGCTGCGATTACCGCGTTGGTAAGCGGAATTGAAGCTGGCCTTGCCCACCAAACGCTGCTGGGCGTTACGGGGTCGGGTAAAACGTTCACTATCGCGAATGTCATTGCTCAGGTGCAGCGGCCGACTTTGGTAATGGCCCACAATAAAACCCTTGCCGCACAGTTGTATGGGGAGTTCAAGGAGTTTTTCCCCAATAACGCAGTGGAATATTTTGTCTCCTATTACGATTATTACCAGCCGGAAGCCTACGTTCCGTCCTCGGACACGTTTATCGAAAAAGACTCTTCGATTAACGAACACATTGAACAAATGCGCTTGTCGGCGACCAAGGCATTGATGGAACGCCGCGATGCCATAGTGGTCGCGACTGTATCGTCGATTTACGGTTTGGGTGATCCGCAAGCCTATTTGAAAATGGTGCTGCATCTGGTGCGCGGCGACCAGATCGATCAGCGCAGTATTTTGCGGCGTCTGGCAGAGTTGCAATACACCCGCAACGATATGGATTTTTTCCGCGCGAATTATCGGGTGCGAGGCGATGTTATTGATATTTTCCCTGCTGATTCTG
Source organism: Pseudomonadota bacterium (assembly GCA_023416875.1). Lineage (GTDB taxonomy): Bacteria > Pseudomonadota > Gammaproteobacteria > Pseudomonadales > Cellvibrionaceae > UBA5868. The sequence continues at coordinate 10,779 of JAEZGT010000116.1, read as the reverse complement.
AAAGCCAAGCCGTGCGCATTGAGCTTTTTGATGATCAGATCGAGCAGATATCCTTATTCGATCCGTTGACAGGTGAGATTCACGCTCGTGTACCACGCGTCACTATTTATCCTAAAAGTCATTACGTCACACCGCGCAGCCGTGTGTTGGAAGCGGTGGATCAAATTAAGGAGGAATTGCGCGAACGCTTGGAAAATCTTCGTTCGAATAGCAAGCTTGTCGAGGCCCAGCGCTTGGATCAGCGGGTGAAATACGATCTGGAAATGATGCATGAGTTGGGTTACTGCAACGGCATCGAAAACTATTCTCGCTACTTGTCCGGCCGCAACCCGGGCGAGCCGCCGCCAACGCTGTTTGATTATCTGCCACGCGACGCCCTTCTGGTTATCGACGAATCCCATGTAACGATTCCGCAGATCGGCGCCATGTATAAAGGCGATCGCTCGCGCAAAGAAACCTTGGTCGAATACGGTTTTCGCTTGCCTTCAGCGTTGGATAATCGGCCGCTGCGTTTTGACGAGTGGGAACGCCTAGCCCCGCAAATGATTTTTGTCTCTGCGACGCCTGGCGATTACGAAGCTAGGCACGCGGCCGCCGTGGTCGAGCAGGTGGTGCGTCCGACGGGGCTGGTGGATCCCATCGTGGAAATACGCCCGGCGGCGACCCAGGTAGATGATTGTCTTTCGGAAATTCGCACCTGTGTGCAGGCGGGTGATCGCGTGTTGATCACCGTGCTTACCAAGCGCATGGCGGAAGATCTGACCGAATATCTGCAGGAACACGGCGTAAAAGTGCGTTATCTACACTCCGACATTGATACGGTGGAGCGAGTGGAAATTATCCGCGATCTGCGTATGGGCGAATTTGACGTGTTGGTGGGCATTAATCTGTTGCGCGAAGGTCTGGATATGCCGGAAGTAGCGTTGGTGGCGATTCTGGATGCGGATAAAGAAGGCTTCTTGCGTTCCGACCGCTCACTGATTCAGACAATCGGTCGCGCGGCGCGCAACGTGAATGGGCGCGCGATTCTCTACGCGGATGCTGTCACCGGTTCCATGCAACGTGCGCTGGATGAAACCGAGCGCCGTCGCAATAAGCAGATTCAGTTCAATACCGAGAATGGAATTACGCCAAAAGGTATACGCAAAAATGTCACCGATATTATGGAGGGCGCTCGCGTGCCCGGAGCCAAGGTCGGGCGCAAACGCATGGTAGCGGAAAAACCGGCCGATTATCTGCAGAAAATCGATCCGGCCAAGGATATTTGGGCGCAGATCGCCAATCTGGAAAAAGAAATGTTGGCGGCGGCAAAAAATCTGGAGTTTGAAAAAGCCGCGAGCATTCGCGATGCCATTCATGAACTGAAAACCCGCGTCGCTTAACCTTCTCTGTCAATCACCTGTGGCCTGTTATGAGAGGCCGCAGGTGCCCCCGAATCTCTCTTTCTTATTCAAGGATATCTTAGTGCGCCCCAGCAGCTCCTTTTCAGAGTCGGATGTAAAACCCAACTGGCGCGTTCTGTTGTCTCTTGCTCCTTACCTAAAAGAATTCAAGGGCAGGGTGGTTCTGTCATTTGCTTTTCTGATCTCGGCGAAAGTGGCTGGCGTCGCCATGCCCTGGGTGCTCAAGCTTATCGTCGATGATCTGGATCTTGCCAAAACAGCAGCGGTGGTGGTGCCTGTTATGCTGTTGCTTGCTTATGGGCTTCTGCGTTTTGCGTCGGTATTTCTCGGTGAACTGCGCGATGCCATTTTTGCCCGGGTGACCGAGCGCGCTATGCGCAGAGTAGGGCTCGAGGTTTTTCAGCATCTGCATACGCTGGACTTGGATTTTCATTTATCGCGAAAAACCGGCGGTTTGTCACGGGATATAGAGCGGGGCACATCGGGGATTAGCTTTTTATTACGCTTCCTTCTATTCAATATCATTCCCACGTTGTTCGAGCTGTTTTTGGTTGCGGTCATTTTGTTCAAGCAATTTTCCTTGGCGTATTGCTTGACGGTAATTATCGCCATATTGATTTATATCGTTTTTTCCGTCGTGATCACTGAGTGGCGGACGAAGTTTGTGCGCGAGGCGAACGAGCAGGATAACCGCTCTAATACCCGCGCTGTGGACAGCTTGCTGAATTATGAAACGGTCAAATATTTCAACAATGAACATTACGAGGCGAAAGAATACGATCAGCATTTGGCCGACTGGGAAAAATCCCGCCTGAAAAACCGCTTGTCACTGGCCGCGCTCAATTCCGGCCAGGCGTTGATCATTGCCGGGTCAGTCACTCTGATGATGATTATGGCCGCAAATGGAGTTGCCGCTGGGAATATGACCCTAGGCGATTTTGTCATGATCAACGCCTATATGATTCAGTTGTTTATTCCGCTGAATTTTCTCGGTTTTGTTTATCGGGAAATTCGTCAGTCTCTGATCAATGTCGAACGGATGTTTGAGCTGCTGCGCATCGAGCCAAAAATTGTTCAGACTGCGCAGGCCAAACCGTTTCCGCTCACTGCGGACCGCAGCGTTGCGATTGAATTTCGCAATGTGTCTTTTTCCTACCATCCCGACCGGCCCATTTTGCGCGATGTCAGCTTTGCTGTGGCGCCGGGTCAAAAGGTGGCAATTGTCGGGTCGAGCGGTGCCGGCAAGTCCACTATCGCCAAGCTGCTTTTCCGTTTTTACGATCCAAACAGTGGTGGGATCTATATGAATGGCGAAAATATCCGCGATATTTCCTTGGAGGAACTGCGCCGCCAATTCGGCGTAGTGCCGCAGGATACAGTGCTGTTTAACGATACGATTTTCTACAACATTGCTTATGGCAATCCCAATGCGACTGAGGAGCAGGTGTATAAAGCGGCGGAGGCCGCGCATTTGAAAGACTTTATCGACCAGTTGCCCAAAAAATTTCAAACCACCGTTGGCGAGCGTGGACTTAAGGTATCCGGCGGCGAAAAGCAGCGCATCGCCATCGCTCGGGTATTGTTAAAAAATCCTCCGGTTTTGCTCTTTGATGAAGCGACTTCCGCGTTGGATACGGAAGCGGAAAGGGTGATTTCCTCCGCATTGGATGAGTTGGCCGTGCGGCACACGGTTTTAGTCATTGCCCACCGGCTGTCGACGGTGATGAATGCGGATCGAATTCTCGTGCTGCATCAAGGACAGATCGTGGAGCAGGGCACGCATGCGGAATTATTGGTGGTGGAGGGGTATTATCACTCCTTGTGGCAACATCAGCGGAATCGCAGTAACAAAGAGTCCTAAGTTGAACAAGCGTTTTATGGTTGTGAGGGTTCTAATCTAGTCGCCGACAAATTCCTGATTGTCTATGGCTAAAATCTCACAAAAAGACAAGCATAAGTCGGTTGAATCCCCTGGTCCGTCTGGATAATATGGCCGCCAGCACTGAATAACAGTGTCCAGCCATCACATACGAAGGAGCATTTACATATGGCAATTTATATCGAATTCGAAGGAATCAAAGGCAACGTAACTGCGGACGGTTTTGCGGACCACATCAAAGTGTTGTCCCTCAACTTCGGTGTCAGTCGCGGAATCTCCATGGAATCAGGTCATATGGCCAACCGTGAAGCCACTCGCCCGAGCCTGAGCGAAATTACCTTCACCAAACTGGCTGATATTTCCAGTACTCCGCTGTTCAAAGAATCTGTAACTGGCTCCTCAGGTAAAAAAGTTAAGATCAAGTTCGTACAAACGGGTGCTGACAAGGTCACCACCTTTATGGACTACGAGCTGGAAGACTGCCTGGTTAGCAGCTACTCCATCTCTGCCGGCGGCGACAGCGATCCTGTTGAGTCCATCAGCCTGAGCTTCGCCAAAGTGTTAGTCAATTACCACGACTACGACAAGAAAAACGCTGGCAAGAGCCCGCAGCGCGCTGGTTACGACCTCACCAGCGCAAAACCGCTGTAATCGTTGTTGCATCCGGTTTCGAAAAAGCCCGCGCTTGCGGGCTTTTTTGTGCGCGCAATTCAACGCAGTCGCGAATCCGGTTCATGCGGCCGCATAGGGATGTGCTAGTCTCCTGTTAAACAATCGCATCTTCCAACTATGCACTCGACCAGTTGTTTAGCAAAAGCCCGGACCAAAGCGCTGTGCATGTTGGTGCTGATGCTGGCGCAGTGTTTGGTCGTTGCGGTGGAGGCAAAATCGGGGGTCGGGGCGCGCATAGCGGCGGATCGTCATCACGAAGTGCATCATGATGCCGGTGCGGTGAATATGACGGCCGATATTGCCGCGCACTCCACAGCTGACCATTCCACCAATTGCGACCACTGCTGCCAGTGTCACGGCCACGGTCACGGGTCGCACATTGCGCTTTTAAGCCGATTTTTTACGTCTTTTCCGGATACCCGGTCCGGCGCGCTCTGCCCACGTCAATTTGCCGCTGTCACCGGCCACATCGCCGCCATATACCGCCCTCCCATTCGCTGACCTGTCGCTTCCCGTTTCCACGGTTTCATTTAATTACGACAGGATCATCGTTATGTTTTTTTCTTCGACCCATGGCCGGCGCTCGTGGCCCGTGTGGGTATTCCTTATCTTGCTCGGGCTCCCAGCGGCTGTTTTTGCGGATGCGGCGCCAAAGACGCTGACTCTTGCGGAGGCGATGCGCCGGACTCTAGACCACAATCCCGAGTTGCAGGTATTCGCATGGCGACAGCATGGCTTGCGCGGCGAAATAGGTACAGCGAACCAAGGTGCAGGTTATCAGCTGGATCTCGATGTTGAGAATATCGGCCAGCATCCGGATGAGCTGGAAACCACTCTTGCTATTTCATCGGTAATCGAACTTGGCAATAAACGCGGTGCGCGCACCGCGGTGGCTGAGTCCCGCCTGACCTTATCCCAATCCGAACGGCAAGCCGCTGCGCTGGATCTGCTGGGTAGCGTCGCTCAGAGGTTTATCACCGTATTGGCGCTGCAGGAAAAACTGAAGGTCCTGGAAGAGGCCACCGAATTAGCTCAGTCCTCTCAAAACTTGCTGCGCGTCAGGCTTGAGCGCGGTGCTGTGGCAGAGTCGGAGGTTCTCCGTGCAGAAGCCGCCCTGGTGCAGACGCAACTGCGCCATCAGACCGTGGCCGCGCAATTGGCGAGCAGCAAGGTTGCCCTGGCCGCCCTGTGGGGCGGACGCGAGGTGGAGTTTGTCGATGTGGAAGGGACCCTTTTTGGCTTTGCCAAAGTGACTGAGTTTGAAGACTTGTACAAGCGAGCGGCGGCGGGGCCGGCGATTCAGGTCTTTGGCGATGAGGCGCGTTTGCGCCAGGCCGAATTTAATCTGGCCCTGGTTCGATCCACAACGGATATTCAATGGCGCGCTGGCATCCGTCAGTTTGGCGGAACAGGCGATACCGCTCTGGTAGTGGGATTCTCAGTTCCACTGTTCCCGGCTGCGCGCAATCGCGGTGATGTTCAATCCGCTAAGGCGGAACGGCAGCTCGTGGATCACCGTCGGGATGCGGCGCTGCTGTCGTTGCGTGCCACGCTCTTTGATGCTTGGCAAAGTCATCAACAAGGGGTGAAAACGGTGGCGCAATTGCGCGAGCGGGTATTGCCGGTGCTGGCCCGCGCGCTGGAGCAGACCCGGCAAGCCTATGAGAGCGGTCGTTATAGCTATGTGGAGTGGGCTGGGATTCAGCAGGAATTTTTGGAGGCCAAGATGGCGTTGGTCGATGCCGCTACCACCGCACTTTTGCAGCAGGCTTTGATCGAGCAACTCACAGCCGAGCCTCTCACTTCCTCCGCTTTTGCCCCGATTCAGGATTGACCTATGAACAAATCCATTTGGTTGCCCCTTCTTTTCGCCAGCCTGCTGCCGTTGTCTGCGCTGGCGGGTTCAGATCACGACCACGATGATGATTATCACGAGCATCAGAACAATTCTTCACACCATCAACATTCTGATCACGACCACGATCATCAGGAGGTAGTTGAGCTCTCTGCCGAAATGGCAGCCGCCGTCGGCATTACAGTGTCCCAAGCGGGGCCTGGTGAGGTGGCGCATTCGATTGAGGTTTTTGGCCGATTGGTTATTCCGGCGGAAAAGAAAGCGCGTATTCAAGCGCGTTTTCCCGGCGTGGTCACGCAAGTGGGTGTGAATGCCGGTGACCGTATTGTGAAAGGCCAAATACTGGCGACCATTGAATCCAACGACAGTCTGCGTCCCTACGACATCAAGTCTCCTGTTGATGGCTGGGTACAAAGCCGTGGGGCCAATATCGGTGAATTGACTGGCGAAAATCTTTTATTTGAAGTGATTGATGACCGGCAATTGTGGGCGGAACTTAAGATTTTCCCTCGCGACCGCACGGTTGTAGCCGTAGGCCAAACTGTTCATCTGCATATTGGTGAAATTTCTGTGCAGGGCGAAATTGCCGCCTTATTGCCCGCCGCTGAATCGACGCCTTTTGTCATTGCCCGAGTGCCTTTGAATAATTCCGATCGCCAATTGATTGCCGGTGATCTGACGCAGGCGCAAATCGTAATTGATGCCCGCACAGCGCCGTTGGTTGTCGCGAATAGAGCGCTGCAAATATTCGAAGAAAAGCCGGTGGTTTTTATTCGTCAAGGCGATACCTACGAGCCGCGACCGTTAGTTCTGGGACGCAGTGACGGGCGGTTTACCGAAGTCCTTGACGGTTTACAACTGGGCGAGACTTACGTGCTCGATAACAGCTATCTAATCAAGGCCGACTTGGAAAAAGCCGGCGCCGCGCACGAGCACTGAGGGAACGACGATGATTGAGACAATCGTGCGCGTCGCCATAGAGCGGCGCTATCTGATGCTGAGCATGATCCTGTTGCTGATCGGATCTGGAGTTTGGAATTTTCGCCACCTAACGATTGATGCGGTGCCGGATATCACCAATGTGCAGGTACAAATTAATACCGAAGCGCCTGGGTATTCTCCGTTGGAGGCGGAACAGCAAATTACTTTTGTGGTGGAAACCGCGCTTTACGGACTGCCCGACCTGGAATACACCCGTTCCCTGTCGCGCTACGGTCTTTCTCAAGTGACCGTGGTATTCCGCGAGGGTACCGACATTTACCACGCGCGTTATTTAATCAGCGAACGCCTCGCCGCGATTCGCAGCGTGCTGCCGCAGGGACTCGAACCCACTATGGGTCCGATTGCTACGGGGCTCGGCGAAATTTTCACTTATGCGGTGGAAGCTGTGCCTGGGGCGCTCAGGAGCGATGGCCAGCCTTTCGATAGTATGGATCTACGCGAGATACAGGACTGGATCATTAAACCGCAAATGGCGCAGGTGCCAGGCGTGGTGGAAATCAATACCATTGGCGGTTTTGAGCGGCAATATCACGTGATGCCAGATCCAAAACGTTTGCTGGAATTTGGCATTACCCAGCAGCAAATCGTGGAGACATTGCGCGCTAACAACAGCAATAGCGGGGCCGGTTATGTGGAGCGTAATGGCCAGCAGCTCTTGGTGCGCTCGCCGGGACAGTTGGCGGAAACCCGCGACATCGAACAGCTGGTGATTACGTTTTCCAACGGAGTTCCGATTCGAATTGCCGATGTTGCGGAAGTGGCCCTCGGCAAAGAATTGCGCACTGGCGCCGCCACCCGCGATGGTCGCGAAACTGTATTGGGCACAGCGATGATGTTGATGGGAGAAAATTCCCGCACTGTCGCCCGCAATCTCGCGCAAAAATTGGAGCAGGTAAAAGCCTCTTTACCACCGGGGATTACTGTGGAAGCGGTGTACGACCGCACCGCACTTATCGACAAAACCATCGCCACCGTTCAGAAGAATCTGCTAGAAGGCGCGCTATTGGTAATCGCCGTGTTGTTTTTATTGCTCGGTAATTTGCGCGCAGCATTGATTACCGCCGCAGTCATTCCTCTGGTAATGCTGGCGACCATCAGTGGAATGGTACATGCGAAAGTATCCGCCAACCTGATGAGTTTGGGAGCACTGGATTTTGGCCTGATTGTGGATGGTGCGGTGATTATCGTGGAAAACTGTATCCGCCGTTTGGCGGAAGCTCAGCAGCAAAGGGGAAAAATTTTGCCTCTCGCGGAGCGATTGCCGCTGGTATTTAGTGCGACCAATGAAGTCATTCGCCCGAGTCTATTTGGCGTGGCCATTATTACCCTGGTGTATATCCCCATTTTCGGTCTCACCGGCGTCGAAGGTAAAATGTTTCACCCCATGGCGGTGACGGTGGTGATGGCCTTGCTCGCCGCCATGGCGCTGTCACTGACACTGGTGCCAGCGGCTGTGGCGATTTTTATGAGCGGAAAAATCGCGGAAAAAGAAAGCCCAGTAATCCATGCTGCAAAATCGTTTTATCGGCCGTTATTGCAAGCCGCATTGCGAGCGCGCTGGCGGGTGCTGTCCGGCGCAGTTCTATTGGTGTTGGGATGCGCGTGGTTGTCGACGCGATTGGGTGCGGAATTTATTCCGCAGCTCGACGAAGGCGACATCGCCTTACACGCTCTGCGTATTCCGGGAACCAGCTTAGAGCAATCCGTCGCAATGCAGGAATTACTCGAAACCACTTTGCGCTCCTTCGCTGAAGTGGACCGGGTGTTTGCGAAAATAGGCACGCCGGAAGTGGCGACGGATCCCATGCCACCCAACGTGGCCGATAATTTCGTCATTCTGAAACCGCGGGATCAATGGCCGGACCCGCAGCGTTCAAAAGAAAATCTTGTTGCCGCGATGGAGCGGAAATTGCGCCAATTGCCCGGAAATAACTACGAGTTCACGCAGCCCATTCAAATGCGTTTCAATGAATTAATTTCCGGTGTGCGTGCGGATTTGGGTATCAAAATATTCGGCGACGATCTCGCTACACTGATTGCCACGGGCAATGCCATTCAAGAAGTTGTGGAAAAAGTTGCGGGTGCGGCGGATGTGGGGGTAGAGCAGGTGACCGGCTTGCCGGTGCTTTCCGTTATACCGCGACGACTGGAATTAGCCCGTTACGGACTCACTATTGAAGCGCTGCAACGTTTTGTCGCCACGAGTATCGGTGGCGAAGAGGTCGGTCTTATTTATCAGGGCGACCGGCGTTTTAAATTAGTCGTGCGCCTGCCGGAAAACCGTCGCAATGATATCGACAAACTGATTTTTCTACCCGTGCCATTGCCAGATGGCGGTTATGTGCCGTTGGGGGAGGTGGCATCACTGGAACTCAGCCCAGCGCCTGCGCAAATCGGCCGTGAAAACGGCAAACGCCGAATATTAGTGTCCGCTAACGTGCGCGATCGCGACTTGGGCAGTTTTGTTGCAGAGGTTAAACGCTCAATCGCAGAACAAGTGAATTTGCCGAGCGGTTATTGGTTGGATTACGGCGGCACCTTTCAGCAATTGGAATCGGCGGCGCAACGACTCGGCTGGATTGTGCCGCTGACGCTGCTGTTAATTATCGGGCTGCTCGTTCTCGCTTTTGGCTCCGTAAAAGATGCGCTGATTATTTTTACCGGTGTGCCGCTCGCATTGACCGGCGGCGTGTTGGCGTTATGGCTGCGCGATATGCCATTTTCCATATCGGCCGGCGTTGGTTTTATTGCGCTCTCGGGCGTGGCTGTGCTCAACGGATTGGTAATGGTGAGTTTTATTCGAGATCGCTGGCGCGAACAGGGCGACTTGCAACGCGCAATCGTGGAGGGCGCCTTAATACGCCTGCGCCCCGTGTTGATGACGGCGCTGGTGGCGAGCCTCGGTTTTGTACCTATGGCATTCAACACGGGTACTGGCGCAGAAATACAGCGACCATTGGCCACCGTGGTTATAGGCGGCATAGTATCCTCCACGCTGCTCACCTTGTTTTTACTGCCCGTGCTTTATGAATGGCTCCATCGCGGCAAGCCAATCCCGAGATAAAACTCCGTCCAACAGGCCAATGGCGCAGCAATTGCCATAGGTCGGCGACAGACGTGCGGATATGGCGCCGGACAAGGGCTGATCTATACTCAGGTTATTACCGGTCTATGACCATCGCTGTCGCGACCTCACTGCTATTTTTCTGCTCCGCAAAATCGACGGAAGGAAACGATTTTCGCCTTTTGCGGGTCCCCTAAAACATTAATAACAGATAACTGAGATTTATGAGGCTATTTATAGCTCTGAGACTACTCAGCGAACAGCACGCGAAACTAGGGGTGGAAGCCTGTTCGCAAGATGATCGCCCGAGAGGAAAATTAATCGACGCAAATGTTATGCGCCATCACCCGGCGCTGAAAAACATCTCGTCTTTTTTGGCATCCACAGGTTTTTTACCCGAGACTCGAAAAGGTCTGGTGTTGCGCTCTGATGCCGGTGAAAAACACGTCGATCGCGAAGCGGATTTTCGCTTGTATTGGTGCGAAATTGAAACCGAATTGGACGAAGAGTATTGGTATTCACAAAGAGAAGTGGAAGCCGTAATCGTCAAAGACGATTTCACCAAATTCGCGGCCTCCATCCGTCACAAAGCCGGCGCCGCTTACGTGGAAGCCTGCGAAAAATACGCCCAGTCACTGCGCGTCAATATCCCCGGTCAGGTCGGCTACGAACCTCCAAGAACATCTCGTCATCGCGCCGCATGATTTTTATAACCACCGCCCTTATGGCGGTGGTTATTTCCGAATTTCCCCCAACAGCTTATATTTTTGGAAACTACGCAGTGCGATCCAATAAGTTTTTCGCAGCTCTCTTGGGTAACGAATTTCTTCAATTGATTGATGCAAAAACACCAGCGGAGAGGGAAGAAAGGATGAAATCTGGAATTCTGATTTGAAGAGCGGGC
>JAEZGT010000353.1 GCA_023416875.1 Pseudomonadota bacterium | reverse complement strand
GCACAAAACCTGATTGCCGCCATTCGGGCAGTGGATCCCGACAATATTATTGTGGTGGGCACCCAAAGCTGGTCACAGGATGTCGATAAGGCCGCGGACGATCCGCTCACCGGTTTTAGCAATATTGCCTATGCCTTGCATTTTTACGCCGGCACGCATCGACAGGAGCTGCGCGACAAAGCCGAATATGCATTGAATAAAGGCCTCGCGCTCATGGTTACCGAATGGGGGGCCGTGAACGCCGACGGCGATGGTGATGTGGACCGCAAGGAAACTCTGCGCTGGCTGGAATTTATGCGCAAACATCAGCTCAGTCATTGCAACTGGTCATTCAACAATAAAAAAGAAGGCGCCTCGGTATTTAAACCCCACACCAACCCTGCCGGTCCGTGGAAAGATAAGGATCTCACCGAATCCGGCCTGTTCGTCAAAGACATCATCAAGAATTGGTAATCGCAAATTCCGCAGGAAAAATAGGGATTTTTCAGATTCCTTGCAGCTGGTATTGCCGCAGCAATCCGCGTATTGTTAGCCGCGCACATCGAAACACGCGGGAAATTTTGGCCCTGCAAGGTCCGCCCCGCTCGTCCCACCTTTTCGTTTCCCAATTCAGGAGATTTGGTATGGCAACTGTTACTCTCAAAGGCAATGCTCTGGAAACCGTCGGCAATCTGCCGAAAGTTGGCTACGCCGCGCCGGCGTTCACCTTGGTAAAAAGCGATTTATCGGAAGTGTCGCTGCAGGATTATCGCGGTAAAAATCTGGTGCTGAATATTTTTCCGTCCATCGACACCGGCACTTGCGCCATGTCCGTGCGCACCTTCAACCAAAAAGCGGTGGATTTGGACAATACCGAGGTGTTGTGTGTTTCCATGGATCTGCCGTTTGCCCTCGGCCGTTTTTGCGGCGCGGAAGGCATCGACAAAGTCAGCGCTGCGTCCGGCTTTCGGTCAAATTTTGGCAAGGATTACGGTTTGACGTTCAGCACCGGGCCGCTGCGCGGTTTGTATTCCCGTTCGGTCATTGTGATCGGCGCCGATGGCAAAGTGCTGTACACAGAGCAGGTCGACGAAACCACTCACGAGCCGAATTACGACGCGGCCCTGGCAGCGCTTTAATTTTTTCAGACTAAAAAAAACCGGCGTCCAGCGCCGGTTTTTTGTTTTTATTTGCCCTGTTCGCGGGCTCGTTCTTTTAACATTTCCTGTTTAAAAAATTCACCTTGTTCTGACGGTGTGAATTTCCAGTCTTTGATCATCACCGGCGACCAATCCGGATCGAATACCCAAACGGTGTAGGAAATGCCTTTGTTTTTCATGTAGTCCACAATATTCGGACCGTAGGTGCCGTCGTTGTTGATCACCGGTACGTGGGCGCCGTAATCCGTCTCTTTGGACCAGCCCAGTTCAGTGGCAATCATTGGATATTTATCCGCGACAAAACCCCAGGTTTTATCCCAATAAGCGTAAAAGCTTTCCCGAGTTGGGTTGATCGGTTTGGCTTTTTGTGGATAAGGGTGAATGGCATAAGCCACGCCTGCGCGGCGCACTGGCGCATCGGCGATCGGCTTTAAATCATAGGCCCAGTTGTAACCGGCCACCAGCGGAATGGCTTTTTTGTTGTAGACGTAAATCAGATCGATATATTCCTCGAGCATATTGCGCCAGTTTTCCCATTTGGATTTACCGAGGGAGTAACTGCCTGTGCCGATGTAATCATGGGTCGGTTCGTTAAAAATTTCATACACCGCCACTGTGGGCACATCGCGATAGCGCAGGGCGATTTTGCGCCAGAATTCTGCCGTTTCTTTTTGTGTGGTTTCGTACATCACATGCTGGTACATCTCCGCTTCCAGATTGCCGATGGAGTGCCAGTCGATAATCAAATACATATTCAATTCGTTGGCCCAGCGCACTGCTTCGTCAATGCGCGCAAAAAACCATTCGCTGCCGTGTTTGCGCCAGGACAGCGGGTGAATTGGCAGGCGCACCGTATTGGCGCCCCAGCGATGCACCTCTTCAAAAAGGCCTTTTTTCCACTGTTTTTGGTCGATGAGCTTACCCGGGTCGGCGATATTTACACCGCGGAAAATAAACGGTTTACCGCTTTCGGTAATGAAGCCATTGCCCTGAACTTTGATGAATTCCTGTTTATTCGGCAGCGATGCAACGTCAAATGAGCGTGGGTAGGGAATATTCCACCACTCCTTGACCGATGCCTGCGCGGCGGTAAAACCATGGTTCTGCCCGGGAGCCTGCTCGGCAGTGCGGGAAGTGGTAGCGCAAGCGTTCAGCAATAAAGGCAGAACTAGGATGGCGATGCCCCTCGTCAGCCAGGGGAAAAGGTTTTTCATTTTGGGAACCTGTGTTATCGGAATAATGGGTGAATTTTTGTAGTGAGTGAACTTCTTGTAGTGAATGAATTGCTCGCAGTGAATGAACTTATAGTCAAGCGGCGCAAAATGTAACAAATAACCACTGGGGTGGCCACGCTATAGGTCATCTGATAGATGGGCAGCCGCGGCGGCCTGTCGCCACATCAGTCAAAATGCCGCGATAGCTAAATTCCAGGGTGCTCCAGTACAACGCCGATATGTCCGGCGGCGTAATCTGGTCACAGCCGGTTTGACAAAACGCCTGCAGCCGCTCGCACAGCACCGCAGTTTCATCGACGCCGCTGGAGTATAGCCACCGGGGTGCAAACCATTCGGGATAGGCCAGCCGATTGGGCACCAGCGGCAAGCAACCCTCCGCCACCGCCTCCAATACCGCCAGTCCTTGAAAATCGTGATGCGCTGTGGACAGCACAACATGGGTTTGACGCAACAGCGCGTGATATTCCTCTGCCGCCAAATACCCCCAACGACCAAGCCAATGCCTTTCCTTGAGCAGCTCGTGAATGTACGCAAACTCATCCGGCTGGCGGCGGAAACTCTGCCCCACCACATGAAAACGCAGGGGCAGATGCGCAGGTAGACAGGCGATCGCCGCCAACAGCAATTCCGGGCCTTTGTCGTATTCCCAACGATGATTCCACACCACCTCAACAACGTCGCTGTTACGCGGCTGCGATGGATAAGAGGGTGGCTCAATCGGGACTGGCAGCACGGTCGCCTTGGCTTGCAATTGCGCCACCACCCCTGCTGGCACAGCATCCGGAAGCTTGTGGAGCAGCTGCTCCAGCCCGGCCATAAAAGTCGTCATGTTGTAGCGGCTGTTGAACAGCAGACAGTCCGCCGCCAGTGCCGCGTAGAGGCTCACCATCTGCGGTTCCACCCCGGCGTGTTGGCGGGAGGATGCGGGGTATGCGAATTGATTTTCATGAAAATATAAAACAGTAGGCACATGCGCGAGGCGCGGCACCAAACCGCGCAACGTGGCGAGATCGGTCATGGAAGTGGCGATCAGCAGATCGTAAGGCTCCTCCAGCAGCGCACGCTGCTCCTGGCTCCAGGTGAGACTGTTGCCGCGGATGCGCCAGCTGAAAAAACGTGCCGGCAGCGTGAGGCAGGTCCAGTCCCAATCCTTGAGACGGTGGCACAGACAGCGCCGCCAATAGGCGTGGCTCGGCGCGTCATACGGGGATAACAACAGCACTTTCATCGCAAAAATACCCGGAAAGCCGCGCAGCAGCCTTCTATAGTGAAATACAGAGTTTCGGCTCAAACCCCTATTCCGCCCGCCAGGGCAGCCAGTGAAAAAAACCTGCAGAGGACAGTCGCTTGAATATCATTCTTGGTGCCATCGTCGTGATCGGTTGCCTGCTCGGCGGCTTCATGGCACACGGCGGCAATCCCCTGGCGCTGGTCCAACCCTATGAAGTGCTCATCATCTGCGGTGCCGCACTGGGGGCGATGATCATTGCCAACCCCCTCTCCATCACCCTTGGTGTGATCAAGTCCGCCGGCGCGCTTTTGACGCCGGCGAAATATAACAAAACCACTTACCTCACCTTGCTGAACTTGATGTACGACCTGCTCAACAAGGCGCGTCGCGAGGGTCTGATGGCCATGGAAGGCGATATAGACGACCCCGCCAACAGCCCCATCTTCAGCCAATACCCCAGCCTGCTCAAAGACGAGCACGCCATTGAGTTTATCTGCGACTACCTGCGCATTATGATCAG
>JAEZGT010000263.1 GCA_023416875.1 Pseudomonadota bacterium | reverse complement strand
GGCCGGCGAGATGCGGCACATCTGCACGCTTGGGCTCTCCATGACAGGACAGACAGGCCGGCAGATCACGCGCGGGATCACCCTCGGTAGCGAGGCGCCGGCCCAAATCCTTATCGCCGTCCGGCTGCTTCGGATGCTGGGGTTCCGGCAAAGCCGTGTAGTAATCCGCCAGTTCCGCCAGACTCTCCTCCGCCAAGGCCACCGCCACCGGCTCCATAAAACCGCTCTGGCGCTGATCGGCGCGATATTCCCGCAGCGCGCGCAGCAGATAGGCGTGGGACTGGCCACCAAGGCGCGGCACATAAGGGCTGACGGCGGGAGCGTCGGCTGTGCCGTGGCAGCGGTCGCAGCTGTCGATGGGAAAAATATTGCTGCCCTGGCGCACCAGCTGCTGCGCCGTTGGCGGCTCGATCTTGGCATTGCCCATGGCGGAGGTTCGGTAGTCCGCCGGACTCATCTCCGGCAGGGCGTGCAGGAGCGCCGCCACTGCCCACATTTCATCCTGCCGCCCGGTGCCACTCCACTTCGGCATACCGGTGAATTGCAAACCGTGATAACCGATCCAGAACAACTCGCGGGTGCGCCAGCGGCTCGCCTTTTCTTGTAAAGGCGGCGGGAACGGCAGCATATGGGCAAAAACAGGATTGACCGGCTGACCGGGGGCGCCATGGCAGATGGCGCAGGTGCCGTGAAAATGTGCGGCACCGAGTGGCAGCAGATCGTCGTCCAGATGCGGCACCTGCACGTGGTCGCTGTGGGCTTGAATGGAGTGGCGCATGCCCAGGGCGAGAAAGGCTTCCAGCCAGTGCGGGTGCCCCGCCGAGGCGGCAATATTGATCACTCCCGACCAGGCCACCAAAAACGCGATGCCTCCCGCCAGTGGCGGCAGCAGCAAAAACCATGGCCAGTGACGTCGCAGACGCCGTCGCCAAGGTCCACTCACGCCTGGCGCTCTCCCGGCTCATCCCCCAGAAGGCGCAACCAGCGCGCCACCAGCAGAATGGCCGCCAGTATGTAAGTCATAGGGCAAGCGGTGATCATCAATAGGCCAGCGAGTTGCTGATCGGCGAGATCCACCCCGGCGTGGTGCAGATGCACGCCCGCGCCATACAACGCGCGGGGGGCGAACACCAGAATCAATGCCAATAGACAGAACAGCTTGCCGGTCAACAGCAGCGCCACCACCGCGCCCCACACGCCGGAACCGGAGCGTTGCAGCACGCTGGCCCAAAATGCCGTGGCCACCAGCAGCAGAAACACCTGCAATACTGTGTGCAACACCGGCGAACTCATCATCCAGCTAAGCACCTGCGGAGTGTGCCAAACAAAGAAAAACACCAGCTGCAGCAGAGTTGCGGACGGTAGAAACCAAGGCTCCGCCGCTCCGGGAAAAGGCCGGCGACAGCGTTGCATCCAGCTCGCCAGCAGCGGCGCCAGCACCGTCATCAACCCTATGTGCAGCAGCATATGGCGGGTCAAATGCCCTGCGGCGGCGCTGTAACAGGCAGCGAGCAAAAGACTCACCGTCAGCGCGGCCAACTCCAGCAGCGTAAACGGGTTGCTGATACGTAAGCGCATTCGCCGGTCTCCTGGGTGGCGTTTGCGCCGGAGGACGCAAACAGCAGGTGTGACAAAGCTCGCATTCTCCCGCGCTACTCCTGCGCGGTCCGTTGTCTGGCCCACTTAAAAAGCCTTAGCTGGGGCTGGAACAGGGGCTTAACCTGCGCCGGCGGAGCGGTCATAATTGGCGACCTTTTCCAACCCGATCCTCACGAGTCACGCCCATGGGAAGAACCTTCGAAAACCGCAAAGCTGCCATGGCGAAAACCGCCGGCATGAAAACCAAGCTGTATTCCAAATTCGGTAAAGAACTGTATGTGTGCGCGAAAAGTGGCGGGGCGGACCCCTCGGCCAATTTGACCCTGCGCCGCCTGATCGAGAAAGCCAAACGCAATCAGGTGCCCGGCCATGTCATCGAAAAAGCGCTCGACAAGGCCAAAGGCGGTGGTGGCGAGGATTACAGCACTGTGCGCTACGAAGGCTTCGGCCCCGGCAATTGTATGGTGATCGTCGACTGCCTAACCGATAACAACAACCGCACCATCGGCGATGTGCGCACCTGCTTTAATAAGGCCAAAGCCAAACTCGGTGCGCCCGGCTCCGTAGCACATATGTTCGATCACCGGGCGATCTTCTCCTTCAAGCACGACAACGAAGAAGCCGTCCTGGAAGCCTTGATGGAACACGATGTGGATGTCGCGGATATCGAGAACGACGACGGCATCATTACCGTTATCGCACCGCACACGGAATTTTACAAAACCAAAACCGCCCTCACTGAAGCCTTCCCCGATCTGTCCATGGAAATCGAAGAAATCACCTTCGTGCCACAGACCCACACTGAACTCAGTGGTGACGACGCACAGATGTTCGAAAAACTCCTCGATATGTTGAACGATTGCGACGACGTGCAGGAGGTTTATCACAACGCGGAAATCCAATCTTAATTTCCCCCAAACCCGTTCGGATGCTGCGCCTGCAGCATCCTTTTTACGCGCAATTCACGTTATCCCAGCAATCCTCCCGCTTTTTTTCGATAAAAAGAATTTACAAAAAAATCGCTAATTGCAGCTAAAAATTGCGGATTTCACCGCTATCTGGCGCTGTACATCGGTTAGTCTTGATGGCCTGGGGCGATTGTGCTCTTATACTCGGCACCCCAGCTCCGCGCTGGCGGCTTCCGCTAAATTTCGCTCAACAAGATGTTAAAAATAATGAATAAGTCCATTGAAAAACTCTCAGTCGTCGAGAAGATCGGCTACAGCTTGGGCGACCTCGCCGCCAATCTGATCTTCCAAACATTGGTTACTTTCATCGCTTTTTTCTATACCGATGTCTTCGGCATCCCACCTGGAAAAGCTTCCGTCATTATTTTTATTTGTGGCTGGGCCGGCGCATTTTTCAGCCCTATCG
>JAEZGT010000250.1 GCA_023416875.1 Pseudomonadota bacterium | reverse complement strand
GAGACTGATAAAGCTTGAGAGCGCCGTGGTTATCGTCGGCAACTTCCAGGCGGATAAATAACGCGCTGTGTTTGCGCGCAGACGCTTCCATGGTCAACATAAGTTGGCGCGCGTGGCCTTTGCCTCGCTCGCGAGGATCCACCGCAAGTGAATAAATCCTGGCCAGGGATGTGCCGCGGTGAAATAACACCAGGCCATAGGCGACTATGGGTTTATTAACTAGAGGTTTATTGTCTGCAGGTTTATTGTCTGCGGGTTTATTTTCGTCCGCAGAATTTTTTTCGTCAGATGACTGGTCGACAACCCAAATCTCTGCTTGGCTTTTTGTAAGGAAATAACGAAAGCTGCGTTTGCTTATGCGGTCGTGGGTAAAACAGAGATTTTCGAGGTCGACCAGCCCCTGGAGATCATCCAGGGAGGCAATGCGGGGTAGGCTTAAATTCATAAAAATAGTACTTGATAAGTTGCCAGATTTTGCCACACTTGCGCGCGACCGCAAGCGGTTTATCCCTCCGGACCCTCAGAGTATATGACCCAACTTAAGATCCTGATCGAAAACGCCTCGGACTGGGCTGCTTTTTACCCATCCGAAGATGTGGTGCTGGCGAAAGATTATCTCGCGCAAGCGCCCTCCAAAGAGCGTTACAAGGTAATCAACCTGTGCCGGCAGTATAGCTACCTCAGCACCGGCTACTACTGTTCGCTGCTCGCCGAGGCGCGCCATCACCAGGTGATCCCAGCAGTTAAACATATTCAGGATCTGTCACGCCGCATTTGGCTTGGCGTGATCAATGTCGATGCGCAAAAGCAGTTATCCGACGTGGCGGGCGAAGCGAAGGAGCACCAGATGATGGTGTACTTCGGCTTTACCGCAGAACCCCAGCTGGCGGATCTTGCACGCCAGTTGTTTGAGCAGATGCCGGTGCCGATCCTCAAAGTGGTTTTCCAGCGGAAGGACACCTGGCGCCTCGCTGCCCTGGAAGCAGGTGCGCTGAATACGCTTACTGAACAGCAGCAGACCGACTTTGCCAACGCCCTCGACAATTACAGTCATCTCGTTTGGCGCAAGGCGAAAACGCGCAAAAATTATCGCTATGACATGGCGATACTGGTGGATCCGAACGAGCCGTTTCCGCCGAGCAATTCTGTCGCTATTAAACGCTTTATTAAGGCGGCAAAAAAACACGACATCATGGCCGAGACCATTACCCGTAAGGATATCGGCAAGCTCTCCGAATACGACGCGCTGTTTATTCGCACCACCACGTCAGTCAACCATTACACCTATAAATTCGCCCGTCTCGCGCAAGCGGAAGGGTTGGTGGTGATGGATGATCCGGATTCAATCCTGCGCTGCACCAATAAAATTTATCTGGCGCAGCTGTTGGAAACCCACGGGTTGCCGACGCCGAAAACCCGGATTCTCACTCGCTCTGATCTCAATCGCATCGATGAAGTGATTGCCGATCTTGGTTTGCCGATTGTATTGAAGATCCCCGACGGTTCTTTTTCTGTCGGGGTGAAAAAGGTGAAAACCAAAGAAGAGTTGGTGGACCAGCTCAAAGCCATGTTTAAGAACAGCGCGCTGATGCTTGCGCAGACCTACACCTATACGGAATTCGACTGGCGCATTGGCGTGCTCAACAATCAGCCCCTGTACGCCTGCCGTTATTACATGGCGAAAAATCACTGGCAGATTTACAACCATTCCGCCGACAGCGGCAAAAAGACCGGCGGTTTCGATGCCATGCCGACGTTTGAAGTACCCAAGCCTGTGCTCAAAGCGGCTATCAACGCCACCAAACCCATCGGTGATGGTTTTTACGGCGTGGATATCAAACAAAACGGCAAAGAGGTGTACATCATCGAGGTCAACGATAACCCGTCCATCGAGTCGGCGGTGGAAGACAAATTCCTCGAAGGTGAACTGTACGACGCTGTGATGGCAGAGTTCCGCCGCCGTCTTGATGAGCAATAATCCCTCCATACCGCCGCATCCCATATCTGGTGCGGCACCTCCACTGTAAATATGTTCGGCTTGTTAACGCACAGACGTTAAGTTGTGGCCGCCGCGAAGATTTCCCAGTTCGTTTAGCGCACAAGGTTTGCGCATACTTTTCGAGGGTGTTCTGTCGATGCAATCCCAAGACTCAGCTGCGGCCGAGTTGTTTGCCGGCCGCGGTGAAACCGCCGAGTACATGCGTGAATTTCCCTGGGAGACCACAGCTCTCGGCCCGGTGGAGGGCTGGCCGCAAAGTCTGAAGACCGCCATCCGCATCATGATCACGTCGCGCCAGCCGATCTGGATCGGCTGGGGGCCGGAGCTGATCTACCTCTACAACGATCCGTACAAATCGATTATCGGCGCGCGTCACCCCTGGGCGGTGGGCAAGCCAGTTAAAGAGGTGTGGCACGAAATCTGGCGGGATATCGGCCCCATGCTCGCCACTGCCATGTCCGGCACTGAAGGCACCTACGTTGAAGAACAACTGCTGCTGATGGAGCGCAACGGCTATCCCGAAGAGACGTATTACACCTTCTCTTACAGCCCCATCCCCGGCGATGACGACCGCCCCGGCGGCATCATTTGCGCCAATACGGATGACACCCGGCGGGTGATCGGCGAACGCCAGCTCGCCCTGCTACGCCACTTGGCGGCGCAGACGGCGGACACCCAGTCATGGCAGGCGGTGTGTAGAAAGAGCGTCGCGGCCCTCGCCACCAATAATCACGATCTGCCTTTTGCGTTGCTGTATCTGCAAGAGGAATCGGGAAAACTGGTGCTCAGCGGCAGCGCCGGCCTCGAATCCGATCATCCCGCCGCCCTTGCGGAGCTCACCCTCAATACCTCCCCATGGCCGTTAGAGCGGGCGCTGCTGCACCATCAGGACGATGTGGTGGCGGATCTGGCACAGCGCTTTGCCGGAGCGGATTTGCCCAGCGGCGCCTGGCACCAGCCACCGAGCCACGCGGTGG
>JAEZGT010000247.1 GCA_023416875.1 Pseudomonadota bacterium | reverse complement strand
GCAGGGGATAGCCTCATCGAGAATGGTGGGCGAATATAGCAGCTGAGAGGGCTTTTTAGAACTTACAGAGATAGGGTCCGTTGATCTATTCGAGTGAGAAGCCTAGAATTCGGCAGCCTCGGCCAAGCGGAGGCACTCGGCAAGCGTAAGGTTGTCAGGGTATTTGCCGATTACATATCAATCACAAGGAAAGGAAATATTCGATGGACACTTATTTCACCAATGAAAGGACCGATCTAAAACACTGCAACGCTCAATCAATCTCTGATTGTGGCCTCACGCAAAAAGGCGTTGAGAACCTAGCTGGCAACCCCGCAGGAACATCCGTTAAAGACGAAAAAAATCCTCACTACCATGGAAAGGTTCAGGTAAAAAACGGAAAGGTCCAAATATCGATGACATACGTTCTAACGGGCCATCTTGAACGCGCTAAGGCCGGTTTAAATAACATTCATACTATGTACCGAAACGCCGGCTTTGAGATGAGTTTTACTCCATCCGTACAAAAACCTGATTTGCGCATTCATGGAACCAATCTTGCCGAGCTAGCCCAGGGTCTAAAGCTTTGTGATTGCGAGACAGCCCTTATGATCGGCGGATGGGCTCCTTCCTACAAGCATTTCAAGTGGGGAAATGCTGTTTTGCTAAATCCGCATTCTCCAAAAAACACATGGGCTATGACCGATGCTCATGAATTCGCACACAAACTGGGCCTAAAACATCGAATAGATGGAGGAATTACCGACTACCCCCCAAAACGGGGCCGCGATTTCCGGAAATTTATTGAGTCTGACAAAAAACGCATTATTGCGCTTTACCAATAGCCAGAGGACAAATATGCGTACCCTGCTTGCAATCTATTGTTTAATCAGCCTCACAGCTTGTTCTACCGTCGCTCCCCCGAATTCGCAGTGGAGTAATATTGTCTACGAAGGATTAGATCAGGAACTTGAAAGTGTGGAGCTGCCGGAGACAATTGACTGCGGATTTTATTCGCTGACAAGTCTTAAGCCAAAGCAACGCAACCAAGTGGTGGGTAGACAATTTGATTGCGCACAGAGAGCTATGGCCATGGGTAAGTCTTTCAAATTTGGCCACACTTGGATTCCCGTTGACTCGCGATTAACTGAAATTGTGATCTCCCAAAGAGAGCAATTTCTGGTGAAGCGAATTGACGTTATGCTGGATGGCAGCTCAACTCAGCAACAAACCATGCTATGCAAGCAAATTCAATTTAACCGCAAAGCCATGGTGATTGAGCAGGAAGACTGTGCGGGCGATGACATGTGACCAATATGCTGCTTGTCAGCAATTTATAAACAAAAAGGCGCCTACGGCGCCTTTTCTTTTAATGCGTCTTAAACCTCGCCGACACACCACTCAAGCTATTCGCCAAAGCGGCAAGTTGTTCTGCCGTCTCTGAGGTTGTCTGGGTTGCAGCGGCGTTTTCCTCGGTCATTTGCGCGATATTTTCCACGCTTTGCGAGATCGTGTGGCTGGCTTGAGTTTGCTCCTGCAAGGCGACGGAGATGTGGTCGATTGAGGTGGTAACGGCTTGGACTTTTTCCTGGATAGCGGCGATTTTTGAGCCGGCGTTTTGCGCCATTTGCTGACCGTTGGAAACGGACTCCACCACCCGCCCCATACGCGACACGGCTTCTTCAGTACTGGAGCGAACCTGCGAAATAGTGTGAGCGATTTCGTTAGCGGACTCGGAGGTTTTTTCCGCGAGTTTGCGCACTTCATCCGCGACCACAGAAAATCCCCGCCCCATTTCACCTGCGCGCGCTGCCTCAATAGCCGCATTTAATGCCAGCAGATTGGTTTGCTCCGTTACTTCACGGATGACCTCAATTACCGTGGAAATCTGGCGAGAACTTTCGCTCATCTGCGTGACAGCATTGGCGGTCACATTCACAAGATCAGCAATGGTGCCCATCTCCCGCAACGTATTATTGATAATCGATTCACCTTCGAGAGAGACCTGGCGCAACTCTTTGCTGTGACTGAGAGCTTCCTGCGCACTTTCCGATACGCTGCTAATGCTAACCGTAAGCTGTTCCACAGAGGCGGCCATATTGCCTGTGGAGGAACTTTGCTGCGCCGAGGATTTTGATATTTCCTGCGCGGAAAGCGCCAGTGACCCGGAGCGGCCCCGAACCTGTTCCGCATTGTCCTGCACCGTTGTAATCAGCTTGCGCAATTCCGTATTCATGCGCTTTAGTGTGCCCAATAAACTATCGTTGCTTTCGGCAGGCACATCGATACTGCGCGACAAATCACCCTGCGCAATCACCTCGGTCACTTGTTTTGCGTACTCAGGCTCGCCACCGAGTACGCGCAGTACGCTGCGGCCGATAAGAAGAGAAATTATGATGCCGCCGGCCACGGAAAGAATAACGCCGATGACAATGACAAGCTTGGTAATTTGCTCGGACTCTTTCATTTTTTCACTGCGAGCGGCGAGCAGCGCATGCTCATTACTTTCCGTTTCTTCAAGCAGGCGGCGCATTCTATCCATATACACCTTGGCTTTCCCCTCTCTCACCACTTCAGTAATGGCATCAAAGGGTTCAGTACCCCGGTTAACCTTGCGTCGCAATTCAATTTCCGGTTCAGTGATATTTTTTTGCCAGTCGCGGAATTCGGTTTCCAGAGAACGCAGGCGAGTTTGTTGCGCTGGATTATCGGTGGTAAGTGTTGTCACCTCATCAAAATGCTTTTTAAACTCCGCCTCTCCGCTTCGGTAGGGCTCGAGAAATTGTTCCTCCCCTGCCAGCAGATACCCGCGCAAACCGGTTTCCATATTGACGAGAGACAGCAGCAGGTTTTCAACATGGCTGACCACCTTATAGGTATGCTGCGTCCAATGGCTGTTGTCCAACAAAAAGCGCACCTGTGAATACACGGTGGCGGTGGTCACCACGAATATCAAAAGAACAGCACCAAAAGAAAGCAATAATTTCTGGCGTATGCCCATGGAGCTCATTATCAAAAAGCCTCTGGCGTCAAGAGTCAGGCGTACAGCGGCCTGCCGTCAGAGAAAATAATTTTCCGACGGATTTCCGTCATTCCGCTGTAGACATCCACTGAGAGAAGAAAGGAAGTGCAACGAACTTACTGTTCGTTCGATTTACAGATTAAGTGTAAGTGGGAACTGCGGTTTGGCAAGTGACGATCATATAACGGAAAGAATTACAGAGTGGATGGCCCGCCTTGAACGGATTTTATTATCTTTTTATAAAGAAGCGAGTTACGCCGGAGAAAATAGCCAGCAATATCAGCAACCATGCGTCGGCGCTGCCGCCTTTAGAAGCGCTGCTGTGATGAGCTTGCACAGTCGTCTTTTGCGGAGCGGGACCATCCGTTTGCGTGCCCCTTTCGGGAGAAATAACGACGTCGCCCAAACAACCTTTGGTATTGAGCACTGACTCAATCTGGATTTTTGCAAAAGCGCCCGAATGGATTGCACAAGTGTCCAACACCACACCTTCGTTCTCCACTGAACCCATAACCACGCCGGTAGCTGCGCGTATCGATAGCTGGTCTTCCACCGCAATAAAACCGTAAAGACCCACAGTCTCCTGCGCCGCCAGATCCATGCTGCCGTCGAGCATCAACTCTCCTTCCATATGAATTTCTTTGGCATCCATGCTCAGGTCGCCCGGATAGGCGCCAGAAGCTGTATTGGCAGCAACGGCGGTATAACGCACCAGCGCAGTTTCTCCGACCAAGGTGAAATGCGCGTTGCCGAAGCGGGTGAATTGCAATTCCTGCTCCGCGCCGCCCGTAAAACGTAAAGTCATTTGATCAACACTGGCGGGAATCAAGGAATAATCCGGCAGCAGAACATCGTCATCGGAGGGATAAATGATATAGGCGGACTGTGCACCCTGTTGTAACCAGATCCATTGAATCTGTTCACTGTAGTGGGAATAATCTTGAATTTTCCAGGAGGCATCGGCGAATGGAGTACCTTGAAGATACGGCAGATCGCTGATCGAGAGTTCGGCGTAGGCGGAGGAGCTCATGCAGAGGGCGAGACAAAAGCTCGGGAATGAAGGAATTCGCACAATTTAATCCTAATCGACTACTACGAATTGGCGAAATCTTATACACACAGGACCAGTCAAAAAAGCATTAACAAGCGGATATGAGATCCAAGTCTCAGGCAATATTTGGTTATAAGGGAATTTAGCCGAGGAGAGAAATAACAGGACTTTGGCTTTATAACCTCATGAATATTTCATGGGGTTTCATGCACGCGGCCATCCGTTGTAATCCAAGGAGTCCAATTCGGTGACGGCGGCGTCACCCTGCCACTTCTGAATAAATTGTTCTTCCGGGTCACAACTCTCGGTTTGTTTATCAATATCAAAATGACGTTTGCCGCGCGGGTCCACCCCCACTCCGGCGATGTATTGCCAGTTGCCCCAATTGACGGCCACATCATAATCCAGCAGATGTTGTTCAAAATAAGCGGCGCCATAACGCCAGTCGAGACCGAGTTCATTGACCAGGCAACTGGCGACTACCTGGCGACCGCGATTGCTCATATAGCCGGTTTGATTGAGCTCTTTCATACAAGCATTGACCAGCGGATAAGGCGTCTCGCCCTTACACCATCGTTGAAAGCGCTCTGGATAAAAACTCGCTAAAGGTTTGTGCATTTTTGTGCCGCGGAACACAAATAATTTCTGCTGGTTTTTATAGGCATACCAGTGAAAATATTCTCGCCATAACAATTGGTAATGCAGCCAATAAGTAGATTGGTTGGCGATGTTGCGCTTTTCGTATTCCTTTATTGCCGCGCACATCTGCCGTACAGAAATACAACCGTTAGCCAACCAGGGCGACAATTTGGAAGAATTTTGCCAACCGTCCAATTGATCGCGCGTTGCCTTGTATTGCGCTGGATAGTCGCTGGAAAAATAGTCTTCCAGTTGTCGCAAGCCGTTTTTCTCGCCACCGGCAAACGGTGTTTCACTCGAATGATTCACCGCAGGTAGTACCTGCAGATTGCGGTCGAGTTTTTCCGGGGGTGGCGGCAGCCTGATCACGGCCCCCAGCGGAGGACGCACCGGCATATCTTCCACCTGTAGACGAAATTGGCTGAATACCGTGGGCAGCTCATAAAGACGAAACGGCAGCTCGTCGGGGCGAAAAAGGGTGTGGGTATGGAACTGTTGGAATTCAACTGCGGGAAAATGCTGTTGCAACAACAGCCAATACTGATTTTCGTAAAAACCGGAGTGGTTGGAACGGAAGACCGCCTCGGCGGAATACTGACGGATCAGGTGCACGAGACTGGAAAGCGAGTCGCCATAAATGATGTGCAACGACTGACCAAGCTCCGCCAGTGCGCGTCCCAACTCATCCAAGGATTCCCGCAGAAACCGCCAACGAGCCTGCCCTATGCCATGCCCTACATAACGGTTCGGGCTGAACCAGTGGGGTTCCACGCAATAGACACACACGAGGCGGCGCGACCGCAGCGCAGCCTGCTGCAGTGCAAGATTGTCACTGACGCGCAAGTCATTGTTGAACCAAAAAAGCGACGTCTTGTGCATGGCTACATCATCTGTAACAGCAATTTCGAGCATATTTAAGCGATTTACCAAGGGAGCTTCTGTGCGCAATCCGTCACCTGCGCGTACAGAGTCGATTTGATCTGTCTCATCCACCGCTCTACCATTGCGGTCCGTTTTCACAACACTGCAGTTTATGGCCGCTATACATATCATCGTCGGTTCTGTCATGGGAACCGCTATCGAAGTCGCCCAGGCCGTTCAGCAGTTCTTAAGCGCCGCTGGTCACGAGGTGCGTCTGAACGCCGATTTTCATAAAGGGCAGCTGGACGAAAACCCCTCTGATGTGATTTTGATCTGCACGTCCAATACCGGCATGGGCGATCTGCCACTGAATATAGTGCCCTTCCACGAGCACCTGAAAAACGACTTTCCCCGGATCGCCGACCGCCGTTACGGTGTGATCAATTTGGGCGACAGCTCCTATCCAAATTTTGCTCAAGCCGGCAAAACCCTGGATGACGCCATGGCAGACCTGGGTGCGCAGCGTATCGGTGAACCCTTGGTCCTTGATGCCATATACAGCGATGACCCCGTTGCTGAAGCGCGCACTTGGGCAGAAGACTGGAGTAAACACCTATGAGTGCGCGCGCGCCCATCGGCTTGTTTTACGGCAGCTCTACCTGCTACACCGAAATGACGGGAGAAAAAATCCGCGCCCGCATCGGCGAAGAGCGCGTAGATTTGTTCAATATTGCCGATACGCCGGTTATTACCGCGCAGTTTTACGACCACCTGATTTTTGGCATTCCCACTTGGGACTATGGTGAATTGCAGGAAGATTGGGAGGAGATCTGGCCGGAGCTTGACGATCTGGATCTGAGCGGCAAAAAAGTCGCGCTTTACGGTCTCGGCGATCAGGTCGGCTACCCCGAATGGTTTCTTGACGCACTCGGCTACTTGCACGACAAACTCGTAGAGCGCGGTGCGCAAATATGCGGCTACTGGCCCAGCGCGGGTTATGAATTTGAAAATTCCAAAGCACTGACCGACGACGGCCAATATTTTGTCGGCCTGGCGCTCGACGAAGAAAATGAATTCGATAAATCCGCCGAGCGCATCGCGCTCTGGTGCGAGCAGATCCTCGCGGAATTCGGCCTCACCTGATGGACCAGCCCAAACCCACCGCCGCGATTAACTGGGACGCTAACGGTCAACCGGTCTCAAGCCAATTCGACGACGTGTATTTTTCAAAACACAGCGGCATCGACGAAACACGCTTTGTTTTTCTGCATCACAACCACTTGCCCGAGCGCTGGAAAACTCTCAGCGCCGGCTCCGTATTTACTATCGCGGAAACGGGCTTTGGCACCGGCTTGAATTTTCTCGCCGCCTGGCAGATGTGGCGGGAATACGCCCCGACGGATGCGACGCTGCATTTTATCAGCGTGGAAAAATTTCCCCTGAGCCGCAGCGATCTAGAACGCGCACTCAACCTCTGGCCTGAATTAGAGGAAATCGCGACGCTGTTGCTCGCACAATATCCGCCAGTGGATGCACTTGGATTTCACCGACTGAATTTCGGATCTGTACAGCTCACAC
>JAEZGT010000184.1 GCA_023416875.1 Pseudomonadota bacterium | reverse complement strand
CGGGCGGCGGAGCAGATCGACAGCGATTTTTTCCAGCGCGTAATTGATTTTCAGCACCGACGAACCTTTGGAGAACAGTGCGCTGTTGCTGTGATCGTCAATCACCACGGGTCCAGTCGAAGTTTCTTCTGCGGGGACGGAGGCACTTTCGATTTCGTCTTCCTCCACTTCTTCAACATACGCTGCCAAGGACTCATCCACCGGTTCGGACATTTCTTCCGACGCGGCAAGCGATTCCGGCGCTGAGATATTTTCGCTGGCCTCCATGTCCTGGGTTGAGGGCCCAATCGCTTCGGAGGTGTCTGCGGCTACAGGTTCTTCCGCAACCGGTGGTTCCTCGGCTGCCTGCACAATGGAGATAAATGACGTGGTGTAGGGAGAATAGGCATAGTCAGACGATTTGCGACCGAAATGCCAGGAAACCCCCAGGGACAGAAGCGAGGGTTGCGTGTGCCCTAATTCACTGTCGCCGACCTTACCAAAATACTGATATTCGAGGCGCGCGGAAAAGCGGTCGCCGAATGGCATGGCAATTCCGGCACCAACAGTAGGACTGAATCCCGAACCGTCCACCTTGACTCCCCAGCCCTTCACTTCACCTTGCCAATAGGTCGCGCCCAATTTGGCAAATACTCGTGAACGGCCAATAAATCGATGAGAATATTTTGCGGAAAGGTCGATGGCCGTCAGTTCGCCCTCCAGGCGAATTTCGGGGTACACCGCCGTGGAATCGGCAATATCGGTATAGGCCAGCTCAATGCCAAACCGCCGGCTGAAGTCATAACCGCCAAAAATCCCGTAGCCGGTATCGCTGCGATCACACTCAATTGCAGTGGCTTCGCATGAGTGGTCATTTTTCGATTGTCCTCCCTTGATTCCCAAATAAGCGCCTTCGCCTTCCGCTGCTACAGCACTTGTCACACCGACAACAGCATTTGTCACACCGACAAAAGTACTAAGTATGGTGAAGGCCAAACTTGTTTTTCGCATTATGGAAGCCTCGAAATCATCTTGTTATGAAGCGGCCGGCAATTTTTCCGCACCCCAATAATTTGGCTCACTTTCTCGTTATGACGCCCGCAATCTTGCGACCGACGTGGCGACTACCCTAAGCCGGCGGAAATGAACGCACCGTTCGGTTGGCAACCAAAAACTCATTTTTCATACTTTTTCAGTAAGACGACATGACCCGACATAAACTAGGCGGAACCGGGCATAAGCTAGGCAACACCTATTCCACGGATTCATGTTTTCAGGAGGATTGGAATTGCAATTTGGTGTTTTATTAACCTGTAAATATTACAAGGAGGCGTAAAAAAATATGGCCCGGACTTCCCCTTAAAGCTTCGTCGCGCGATCCGTAACGCCTGGTGAATCGCGAATCATCCAGCAAACCGTGCCATAGCGGTAACAAAAACCTGACTGGCATATATCTCGCTTAGTCGTCACTTCGCAACGATGTCGAATTTCTTTTGGTATGACTTCGGGACCGAGATTGTCCATCGCCGCATGTGAATCCGAGCAATAAATCAATAGGGATTGTGCTGCGTTATTACTGGCCATCGGAAGCTTCACGGCGACCCAAACTGCCAGATTTTTTCGAATGAGTCTCAGAGACAAACAAGCGATGACGCGTGCATCCGATAAAAAAATAACCGAAAGATGTGTTGCAAGAGCGCGTGGATTTTTGAAAACCCGCTTTTGTAATGCCATGAACTTACGCGTCAATTTGCAGAATCTGCTTCGCTACTGTTTTTGTCTCGACCGTTTTTCTCTCGACTGTTTTTCTCTCGACCGGTTGGATGACGCCCTCCATATGGAGGTTGCTCGCCCCGAAGGCTTTATTAAAGGTTGGATCAAATTATGAGCACCGCGATGATCATGAAGGCACTGCCAGAGGCCCCCGCACTGGATTTCACATTGATGAAAACTTCCCGCGCCCCTGTGCGCCTGGGTTTTCTCGGCACCGGCTGGATCGGCCGTATGCGGATGCAGGCATTGCTCGACGCTCAAGTCGCATTGGAATTACCGCTGGCGCAATACTGCGCCGTCTGCGATCCCTCTCCCGAAGCCGCCGCGGCGGCGGCGGATCTGACGGACGACACTCGCATCTGCGCAACTCTGGATGATCTGCTCGATCAAGATCTCGATGGGGTGGTGATTGCGACGCCTAGCGCCCTGCACGCGGATCAGTGTGTTGAGGTGCTGGAAAGCGGCAAAGCGGTGTTCTGCCAAAAACCTCTGGCGCGCACCAGCGCCGAGACCGCCCGGGTCATCCAGTCCGCTTGGTTGGCCAATCGCCTGCTGGGTGTGGACTTTTCCTATCGCCATCTACAGGGCATGGACACCTTGCGCAAACTGGTGGCCGCCGGCGAGCTCGGTCAGGTGTTTGCTATAGACCTGACGTTCCACAACGCTTCCGGACCGGATAAGCCCTGGTTTTACGACATTGCCACTTCCGGGGGCGGCTGCGTGATGGACCTGGGCATCCATCTGGTGGATCTGGCCATGTGGATCATGAATACCGGCGATGTTAACCAGCTCTCCAGCAGCCTGTTTTGCCAGGGCAAAAGGCAGCGCCCCCCCTACAAAATGGCCGAGGACTACGCCATAGCAGAATTCGGTTTGGGTGAGGCACGAGTGCGGCTTAACTGCTCCTGGAATTTGCACGCAGGGAAAAACTCCGTAATCGAGGCGCACTTCCATGGCACTAAAGGCGGCGCTGTGCTGCGCAACATCGCCGGCTCCTTTTTCGACTTTGAGCTGGTGCAAACCTGCGGCATCAGTAGCAAACGGATTACTGGCGATCCCGATGCCTGGGGTGGACGTGCCCTGCTGGATTGGGTAATGCGTCTGGCGGAGAACAATCAATACGATCCCAGTGTTGAGCAGGCCTTAAAAGTCGCCCACGTAATCGACCGGATCTACTGCCGATGATGCGCCTGTTGATGACCACCGACACCGGTGATGTCTGGACTTACTGCATGGATTTGTGTGCGGCCTTGCGACCTTACGGCGTAAGTGTTGCGTTGGCCTCCATGGGCGGCGCCCCCTCACCAGAACAACGCGAGCAAGTGGCCCGCCTGCGCCATGTCACGCTCCATGAAAGCACCTATAAATTGAGTTGGATGGAAAACCCCTGGGATGATATCGAGCAGGCCGGCGAATGGCTGCTCGCCCTTGAGCGCGAGCTGGAGCCCGATGTTATTCATCTCAATGACTTGAGCCACGGCGCCCTACCCTGGCAAAGCCCGGTGGTGTTGGTGGGTCACTCCTGCATGCTGTCCTGGTGGCGCGCCGTACATAAACACGGAGGGCCGTCCAAACGGTTCACCTATCAAAAAATAGTACGCGAAAGTGTTCAAGCCGCTGATCGGGTAGTCGCCCCATCCACCGCCATGATGGACGCTTTGGTCCACTATTACGGCCCGATCGATGCGCCATTGGTTATCTTCAATGGCCGGGATTTCCCCACGCTATTACCCTCGCCCGAGGCGAAGGTGCCCTTTGTAGAACCGCTGATTTTCAGCACCGGCCAACTGTGGGACGAAGCCAAAAACATCGCCGCTTTGCAGAAACTCCGCCCTGCGGCGCCTTGGAAAATTCAGGTGGCCGGCGCACGGAGGGGAACAGAAAGTGGCGGGCGCGGAAAGATTCACCATTTAGCGCCGCTTAATCAGGAAGAGCTGGCTGACCGCCTCCTGCGCGCCAGTATCTATATTGCACCGACGCGCTACGAGCCCTTCGGCCTGGGCATATTGGAGGCAGCCCGCGCCGGCTGCGCGTTGGTATTGGGTGATCTTCCCAGCCTGCGGGAAATATGGGGGGACGCGGCCGAATATGTGAACCCTGACGACCCCGCTGATCTCGCCAGTTGCGTTGAATCCTTGATCGACGACCCGGGCCATCTCACCCGCATGATGGAACGCGCCTGGCGCCGCTCCCAGCGTTATTCGCATTGCCGCATGGCCGCAGGCTATATGCACTTATACCAGTCATTGAAGCGTCAGTTCGCGCAAGGGACTTTACCGCGCCAACGCCGGGTGCCGATGCCTTCCGTATCTCCTTTTTCTACCGTTCAGTCCGGAGCTTTCCAATGAAGTTCAGTTTTTTCTACCAGTCTCTCGAATCCGACTGGAATCACGGCAGCGCACATTTTCTTCGCGGCGTGGTATCCGACCTGCTTGCCCGCGGGCATGAAGTCCAAGTATATGAACCCGAAAACTCGTGGAGCCGGGAAAATCTGCTTAGCGACCACGGTACTGCGGCGTTGAATACCTTTTACGACGTTTACCCAAATCTCAGCACACGCATTTATACGCCCGACAGTCTGGATATGGTGCGAGTGGCGGCCGACTCCGATGTGGTGATCGTGCATGACTGGAATGAGCCTTGGCTGGTGAACGGTTTCGGCGAATTGCGCAACCATCTCCAGGCTGGCGGCAACCATGAGCTCGATTTCCGCCTGCTGTTCCATGACACCCATCATCGGCCCGCCAGCGATCCCTCGTGGCTGCACCGCTTTCGCCTGGATTATTACGACGGAGTACTGTCTTTCGGTGAGGTGCTCACCGATCTGTACCGCAAACACGGCTGGACGCAAAACGTGTGGACATGGCACGAAGCGGCCGATACCCGCGTGTTCTATCCCCGCGATCCCAACCCCAACCTCCCCGCTGGCGACCTGGTGTGGGTGGGCAACGGGGGAGATGATGAACGCAGTAAGGTATTGGCGGAATTTCTCTGCAAGCCAGTGCACGAGATGCAGATGCGGTGCCACGTCTATGGCGTGCGCTACCCACGGGAAGTGCTGCAGAAATTTGCACTAGAAGGCATTCACTATTGCGGTTGGCTGCCGAATTTTCGCGTGCCGGAAATCTTCGCCAATCACCGTGTCACTGTGAATGTGCCACGCCTGCCAGGCGTTCCAACCATTCGACCGTTTGAAGCCATGGCCTGCGGCATACCCATGGTGTCCGCACCCTGGCAGGACAGCGAGGGAATGTTCAGCCCTGGGCGCGATTATCTGGTGGCGCGCAATAGCGAAGAGATGCAACGGCATTTGCGGACCCTGTTGCATGATGGTGACTTGGCCCAAGCGCAGGCGGAGCACGCCCTCGCCACGATCCGCAAACACCACACGTGCGCACATCGGGTAGATCAACTGCTCAACATTCTGGAGGAGTTGGAACATGTCAGCCTCCCGGTGATGACGGTTGAGGAGATCCGCCTGCATGCGTAAGACGATCATTTTCATGCGCAAGGGAATTCACATACGCAAGACAATTATTCAAAAGAAAAATACTCAATGGATTTCCTGAAGAGGGATTTTCTCAGGGGTGCAACCCGACCCTTGATAAAGCTTGAAACTGGAGAACCGGTATGGCGTCCACAGCGATAACTAAACAAATCGAACAGCTCGGCCCCTGGCTGCAGAATATTCAAACGCCGGATGGTGAGCAGACTGCCACTGAGCATTTTCTCGGGGATTTTCCCAGCTCTAAATGGCAACAAATTTCACCCTATCTGCCGCAGGACATGACCGGGATGCAGGTGCTCGATATCGGCTGCAACGCCGGCTATTACAGTTTCGAGCTGGCCCGTCGCGGCGCACAGGTGACGGCGTTTGATATAGACGACCGCTACCTGATCCAGGCGCGCCGCATGGCCGAAACTTTAGATCTGAGCGACAGAATTGATTTTCGCTGTGCACCTATCTATCAACTGATGTACGAACCCGAAGTGTATGACCTAGTGTGGTTTATGGGGGTCATGCACCACCTGCGTTATCCCATGCTGGCGTTGGACATAGTGCGCAACTGCTGCCGCGGCAGCATGGTATTTCAAACCATGACCTTGCCGGGCGACACCATATTCGAGACCGAGGCCAACCAGCATCGACAACAGCGCGACATCATGAATCATCCGGGCTGGCCAAAAATGGCGTTTATTGAACACCAGGTTGCCAATGATCCATCCAATTGGTGGGCGCCCAACCACGCCTGCGTCGGCGCCATGCTGCGCGCTGCCGGCTTCTGCAATATTCAGTGCATCAGTGATGAGATTTATCTCTGCGAGGCGACAGACGCCATGCCGGATTTAGCGGTGAGCGAACTCCGCTCAGTCTTGCAGTCAAAGCATTGATCCCGACATTTTTCAGGAGGCTACTATGGTGTACGAGACCGAAAACAAGAGTGAGCGCCATCCCGTTCGAAGGGGAAAATACAAGGTTCACCGCGACAAACAGGCGCAAAGAGCCCATAAGCAGGAGGAAGATCAAGCTGTTGACGAGGCCGTCGAGGAGTCCTTCCCGGCCAGTGATCCACCGTCGTGGAGCCCCACTTCCACCAGTGGAACAAATAAATCCCGCAGTCACTGATACACAACGGGTTCCTAGTACCAACAAGGCTTCCTCGCGAAGCCTTTCTTTTATCCCGCCTGCCGATTCAGTTCAAAAACAGTACAATGCGCCGCTCTCAATCTTCCTGATGAAATGTGGCCATGTACCGACATTTTTTGTTGACACTCCTCTTTTTTCTCAGCGCTTGTGACAACCGCGCCCCTCTCACCAAATTGGAAGGCTTTGTCCAAGGCACCACCTATCACTTGACCTTTGTTGCGCCCAAGGGCACAGACACAGTGGATGTCCAGCGCGCGGTTAACGAGGAATTTGCGCGGATCGATCTGGCGCTGTCCAACTACCGCGACGACTCCGCCATCGAACAATTCAACGCGCAGAAAAACACAGAGCCGACAATTGTGGATGCCGAACTGGTGAAACTGGTGGAAATCGCTCGCGACATTCACAAAGCCAGCGCCGGCTGCTACGACCTGACAATCAAACCGCTTTTCGACTTATGGGGATTCAAGGCCGACGTTTTCACCCCACCAGATGACGAAGCGCTTGCGCAAACCCTGTCAGCAGTTGGCATGGACAAATTGGAAACACTGGCGGGCAACCGCTTGCGTAAACGTTTGCCGGAACTGCGCATCGACGTTTCCTCCATCGGCCAGGGCTACACAGTGGCGCGCATTGCCGAGGTGTTGGAGAGTTTTGGCGTCGAGAACTATCTGGCGGAGATCGGCGGCGAATTAAAAGTTCGCGGCAAAAAACCTGATGGCAAACCCTGGCGTATCGCGTTGGAAAAGCCGCTGCCCAACCAGCGCAGCCTGCACAAAATTGTCTCCTTTGACGATGGCGAGCCCATGGCGTTGATGGCCTCCGGCACCTACCGCCATTATTTCGACAAGGACGGCAAGCGCTACAGCCATATCCTGGACGCCCGCAGCGGCAAACCGATTGAGCACGACACTGTGTCGGTGACTATTCTTCACCCCGATCCGACTCTGGCGGATGCCTGGTCAACCGCCCTCCTCTGTATGGGAGCCGAGGAAGGTTTAGCGGCCGCAGACGCGGCTTCTCTCGCGGTACTTTTTATTGATCAGAAAAACGATGAACTGGTAGAACATTACAGCAGTGCCATGCGCGAGATTCAGGGCATAAGCTTCCCTGAGAAATAAATAACCTAGTGGTCGCGGCAGAGCTCCCCCGGAAATTCAAATTCGATGGTTGTGTGTTCGAGATGATATTCGGCAAGCTGCTCCGCGATCCGCTCTTTCAAAGTCATCTGCGCATCCGCTGAAAGGCAATCCTCTAACAATAGATGCGCCGTGAGCACATGGCGCTCACCATCCAGCGACCAGAAGTGCAGATGATGCACTTCACGCACCTCGGCGAATTTTTCCAGACGGGCCAAAATTGTCCCGCGCAAATCGGAGTCCGGCACCGCCTGCAAAAACACTTTTGCAGTCGCAAAAAGCAGTTTCAGGACGTTAAACAGGATAAATGCCGTGAAAACGATGGAGAGCAGCGGATCGAGAATCGGCCAAGTAAAAAAGTGCAGTAGCACGGCCAGAATTAAAATAGCGACCCAGCCGAGCACATCTTCCAGCAGGTGCCAATTCAAAGCGCGCTCGTTGAGGCTTTTGCCTTTGCGCAGGCGCCACGCGGCATAACCATTCACTGCTACTCCGAGAAATGCCAGCCACACCATACCGGTGGGGTTGGGCATGACGGGATTTTGTAACCGACTAATCGCTTCTGTCAGAACCCATATGGATGCCGTTGTGAGAATGACCGTATTGATCAGCGCTCCTAATAGTGAAAATCGCCGATAGCCGTAGGTGAACTTATTATCTGCCGTGCGAGTGCTGAATTTCTGCAGTACCCAGGCCAATCCTATCGCCATGCTATCGCCAAGATCGTGAACCGCATCCGCGAGTATCGCTGTACTGTTAAACACCACGCCGCCGATTAATTCGACGAGGCTGAAACCCAAGTTCAGAAAAAATGCCCACACCATATTGCGCTGCGAGCCATGCTCGTCCGCAGAATGGTGGTGATGGTGGCCGTGATGATGGTGATGGTGGTGCATAAAACGCCTGCAGATTCTCCGGTCGTGTCTTTTTGGAGTGTAATACGCGGCACTCTGCTTTGCATTTTTTCCCTTATTCCTTGAAATGCGATCTCTATTAGAGAAATTTCAAAGCGTCCTCGTTATGGTGTGCGCTCATTATTGTGTGGGTGACAATAAGAAGATAGTCGACCCGCAGGCCCAGCGCCGACAAACTTAAAATGCACATAACAAAGGTGATTCAATGAAGATGGCAAGTTCAGGGAGTAAAACATTAAGCCTGCTGCGTCATGGCTTGTTGGGCCTGACCATGGGGGCGTTGGTAGCTTGTGGCGGCCAAACCTCCTCCGGTACGCCTTCATCGAGCAGCTCTTCCAGCTCCAGTTCATCATCGAGCAGCAGCTCTTCGTCAAGTAGCTCGTCCAGTTCATCCAGCAGTTCCAGCTCATCTTCCAGCAGCTCTTCTGGTGTCGCAGGCCGCGGCGTAGGCGCCACTATTGAGGCCGAAGCACTGAATACTGGCCTATCCAGCACCTACATGATCGAAGCATTGACAGCCGACCCCAACCAGCAGGCGGTCGGTTATTACGATGCGGGCAGCGTCATCTGCTACGACAACGTCAATATGAGTGGCGTGCGCAGTATTGATTTCCTGATGGCAAAAGGCGCCAGCGATCCGGGCCGCTTTGCCATCCTGGTGGGTGGCAACAGCCTGAGTACCGGGACCAATCTGGGCGAGAAAATCACCAACGCCACTGGCGGCTGGGAGACTTATCAAGTCCTTAATGTCGGCCTGTCTGAGCAGGTTTCCGGCAATCAAACCCTGTGCTTCTACGGCGTGTCCGGCGGCGGCATTTTCAATCTCGATAAATTCACTCTTAGCGACGTTCCCGGCCAGAACGACGGCGTCAGCAAAGACCCAGACGAGCTGCCAAATAATCCAGGAACAGGCGGCGTTGCCAAAATCACCACCCAAGGCAACAAAGTTCTGTTCGGCGGTCAACCGGGAAGTATTGCCGGTATGAGTCTGTTCTGGAGCAACGACGGCTGGGGCGGCGAGAAGTATTACAACGCCGATGTTGTCAGAGAGCTGAAAACTAACTGGAATGCAAAGCTCGTGCGAGCAGCCATGGGCATAAACGGTGACGACGAGGAAGGTGCAGGCAGCTATATCCAGAGTCGTGAAAGCAATGTCCGCAAAGTTAAAACCG